>JAHZLQ010000072.1 GCA_022599775.1 Gammaproteobacteria bacterium | reverse complement strand
GCGTTCGCAATGCGAAGGTCGGGAGTTCGATCCTCCTCCGCTCCACCATTTCAAAGTGCCACAAGATGCAAAGAAGTCCCTAAGTCGCGCTTTTTGCGCGATTTTTTGTTGGTCGCTAGTGTCACGACGTGCCGCAAAATGCCGCGCAGTGCCGGATTTGTGGGGGTATTTCTGGGGGTATATATAGATCGCTCACGATTTACCTGAGCGATACCCCCAAATGCTAACTGCAGCCACTGTGTCGTCGGCGAAGCCGGCGCTAAAGGCTTACAAAATCTCTGACGGCTGTGGCTTGTATCTGCAAGTGATGACGAACGGCTCGCGCCTGTGGCGTCTCAAATATCGAGTCGACATGGACGGTCGACGTGCCGAAAAGCTGCTTTCTCTCGGCCCATACCCAAGATCAGCCATGCGCAAGCTCGCGCTGCTGCGGAGGCAGTGCGGGTGTCGCTGCGAATGGACCTTCGCCGCGCGACTCCAGACTAGCCGACTTGCCCAAGCCGGCGGCGCAGTCCGATGAAGCCAAGGAGGGGATTCGCCTAGAGAATGACCGTCGTTCGAGAGTCATGTAACATCGGTGAATACTTGTAATCACCGAGGATTCAGGACTTTTCCATGCAGGATGTCGAAGCCCGGACGATCGAAGCCGTCAAGCGTCTGGGGATAGCGCGACCCCGCGACCTCAAGGCGCTCGGCATTCCTGTCGAATACGCGCACAGGCTGGCCGCGCGCGGCGCGCTGCAGCGCGTATCGCGAGGGCTGTATTCCGTGCCCGGCGCTGACATCTCGGCGCAGCGCAGCCTCGCAGAAGTGGCCAAGGCTGTTCCTCGTGCGACGATTTGCCTGCTCAGCGCGCTGCGCTTCCACGGCCTGACGACGGAGTCACCGTCCGAAGTCTGGATTGCGCTGGACAACCATGCCTGGCATCCGCGCAATCCGCCGTTTCCCGTCCGTGTCGTCTACCTCTCGGGCGAGGCGCTGGCGGACGGCGTCGAGACACACGTGCTCGACGGCGTTCCCGTCCGAATCTACTCGGCGGCCAAAACCGTGGCGGACTGCTTCAAGTACCGCAACAAGATTGGCCCCGAAGTCGCCGTTGAGGCACTGAAGGACTACGTCCAGCATCATCCGCAGGGCGTGGACGCGCTGTGGCGCTATGCGAAGCTGGACCGGGTGGCTACGGTCATGCGGCCGTACCTGGACATCGTCGGGTGACGGACAGGCCGATCAAAGACCGAGCGGCATCCGTTCGGGCGCGCCTGCTGAACATCGCCCGCCAACGCGGCGAGGACTTCCAGCTCACGCTGCGCAACTACTTGTTCGAGCGCTTCCTGTATCGTCTGGCGGCCTCGGAACTGCGCGAGCGGTTCGTTCTGAAAGGCGCCATGCTGCTCCGGCTGTGGGCCGATCAGCCTTATCGCGCAACCATCGATCTCGATCTGTTGTCGCGAGGAAACAACGACCCGGCGTCCGTTGCCGATGACATTGCGGCCATCTGCCGCGCGGCGGCTCCAGACGATGCAGTGGCCTTCGATCCCGCATCCATCGTGGCCGAGCCGATTCGTGCGGAGCAGGAATATGCTGGCGTCCGGATATCCCTCGATGCAAGCCTCGGGACGATACGTGACCGCTTGCAGATCGACATCGGCTTCGGGGATGCACTCTGGCCGTATCCGGAGGAACTGGTCTATCCCGTGGTGCTCGACGACCCTGCGCCCGTGCTTCGCGTCTACCACCCGGAGACCGTGATCGCCGAGAAGCTCGAAGCCATCGTCTCTCTCGGCATTCGCAATAGCCGGATCAAGGATTTCTTCGATATCGACTATCTGGCTCGCTCGGAGCGTTGTGATCGAGGGACCCTCATTGAGGCGATACGTCGCACCTTCGCACGCAGAGGAACGCCCATCCCGAAACAGGCCCCGGTTGGCCTGACGCCGGAGTTTTGGGGGCTGTCCGGACGAGCTGCCCAGGTGCGCGCATTTGTCCGGCGCGCCCGGTTGAAGCAATCTCCCGAGCAAGCGGCGGAGGTCGGCCTGCGCGTCACCGCCTTTGCGCTGCCATTGCTCGAAGCTGCGGAACAGTCCGACAAGGCATGACCTGGAAGCGCACCGCGATGCGGAAAGCGTGGCACATCTGCAGGCGCAGTTCGACCGATTGCGCGAGGAACTGGAACGGGTCAAGCGCAGGCTCGACCTCGTAGAGTGATTGAAAGCCCCCAAAGGGGCTTTCTTCTCATTCGTGCCTGTGCATCGATACGCCGCAGAGCCTCGCTCAGCCGGAGGCCGGGGAGCCGGCCCGCCGCCGTCGTATCACCGCCAACCCCAGCAGCGGGATCAGACTCCACACGGACAATGCGCCACCGGATCCGCCGCCATCGCTACCGCCGCCCGTGTCGCCCCCGGTCGCCGGCGCCGGGTCCACCTTGAGACTGACGGTCTTGGTGACGTCGCCGCCGGGGCCGCTGCACAGCAGCGCATAGCTGAAACTGCCCGTTGACGACGGCGTGATCGCCCGGCTCCCGGACAGGCCCTGATCACCGGACCAGCTGCCGCTGGCCGTGCAGGAGGTCGCGTCGGCTGACGACCACGTCAGCGTGCTGCTGTCGCCGAGCGTGATGGTGGCCTTCGATATCGTCAGGTCCAAGGTCGGCTCGTGATCGGGAATCACGACCGCGTTGACGACCACGAGCACGGAATCACTGGCTACATCGCCGGTTTCGCTCTCGCACACGAGGCTGTAGTCGTACTCCCCCGAATCGTTGACGGTGACGTCTTTCGAACCCGCGGTGGGAACAGCGCCACTGCCGACACCGGCGCCCTGGAGCGTGCAGCTCGCCGCATCCGACGTTGTCCAGATCAGCGTGAACGGCTCGCCTTCGTCCACGGAATCACTGGACGAGGACAGGTCGGCCGTCGGGATCACGGCGACGACCGCGGTGGACTCGTAGCCCTCGGCGTGGTCGGCACCCATGTAGCTGATCAGGCCGGCGAGGTTCGCGATGGGGCGGATGCCAACCCCCACGCCGACGCACTCCCCCGTGTTTCCGTCGATCCTTGTGCCCCCGTTGGAAGCTGCCGCCAGAAGCGAGCGACCGGGACCATACCATCCGGAGCCGGATGCCCCCCTCGATGAGACCGTCAGAGACGTCGACTGAGACATACCCCGCAGGCTGGCTAGGATCGGTACTGCCGTCGCTATTTCCAACATTTCTTACGGTCCCAGCCGCATATTGCTGCACGTCGCCGCCTCTGTGATGCACTGCATCCACCTGCATTCCCATCCACGCATCCTTGGATATCTGTCGAGCATCCCAGGCTGCGAAAAAGACTCCGGGGGGGCGAGCGATCGACCTCCACCAATGCAAGATCGTTCAACTTATCTATGGCGATTATTCGAGCCGTTTCGCTGGGCCACTCAGGGTTGGCGGCGCTCTCGGCGTCCTGGGCGGGATTCCCACACGTTCCTATAGCGAGCCATGTCACTGCAGACTGGTACGTCGCCCCGACTTCCGTTTCAAAAAGCTCGACGCAATGCTGAGCTGTGATGAATCGAGTCGTCTGCGTCGACCCATCAGGGTCCGCGATCAGCGTCGCCGAGCACGGCCCGAGGCGCACCGTTGCGCGTGACGCAACGTCATCCGACGGCAGAACACAAGCCGCCTGCACAACTTCGCAGACTTCCGCATTGGCGGCCATGCTGGCTATGCCGATGAGAGCGCCGATGGCGACATTGAGCGTGAGTCCCTTCATGAAAAATTCCCCCCGGATTCTTGTCGCAGCTTAGGGTGAAATTGTCCTAATCACAATTCGTCGGGCTGGGCGACGGCGGGGGCGTGCGCTCCGCGCACCGTGCTTCTCCGGGTTGCGCATTCGCTCCAGCCGGCTGCGCCGGCCAAGCCCTCCGAATCACTCGCCCGTCCGCCGTCCCGGCGTCCGGGGAGTGCTCCCCGTACCCCTCCGGTCTGAAGGGCAAATGATCTCTGTCTGCTGGGTAGTGTTCCACGGTGCTCGCGGCCTCAAGTACCGTTCGACGCCCGGCACTTGCCTCCGATGTGACCATTTCGAAATCGTTATATCCCGTCGCTCTGGCCGATGTTGGGCTGGCCGACGAACCGCTGCGCTCGGTACTTGACCCCGCTGCGACTCCGTGAAGGGGGAGGGCGCAGACAGCGCTCATCCGGAGCGCTGCAAAAGCGAGGTTTTTTGACGATGAACAACATGAACAGCAGCGCGGCGGTGGATGCGGTGGACACGGTTGAGGATTTGGGCTTGGCGATCGTTGCGCTGGAAAGTTTGAGCAAAGGCGTTCAGCCGAGCGCGATGTTCGCATTGCCGGGTTATCAAGCGATCGAGATGTGGGCGCACATGGGGTACGAACTGGTGGACGAGGCTGACGCCGAGCGGATGCTGCTGGATGCCGCTCATGGGCTGAGGTTGATTGCGTTGGGCGATGCCTTGCGCCTCGATGACGATGGTCGCGAGCGCGCCGGTCGGCTCGCGGACATGGTGAGGCAGCTCCAGGAAGCGCTGGAAGCTGATTTCACGGGCTTGTGGTGTAGCGCCTTGGAGGGCTACGAAGCCCGGTCGGCAGCGGCCGGGCTTTTTTCGTACACTCGGGATTCTTGGAGGTTGCTATGGCTGAGATCGACAATCTGGTGCTTGAGCATCTGCGGCATATCCGCAGCACGGTTGACCGTATCGACCTGACGCAGCAAGACCACGGACACCGCCTGAACCGCATTGAGGCGACAACGGCGAGTCTGCGCCGTGAGCAAGCCGGCGATGCGGAAAGCGTGGCGCATCTACAGGCGCAGTTCGATCGATTGCGCGAGGAGCTGGAACGGATCAAGCGCAGGCTCGACCTCGTTGAGTAAAAGAAGCCCCCCGATCGGGGGCCTTTTACTGTCTACCAGCCACTAAACACAGCGCCATACGCGTTGCGCAATTGACTACTCCTTCTTCGCGCGGCGCGAGGCCGGCGCGGTGGGCTTGGCCAGCGGTGACGCCAGGGCATCAATCTGCTTGCGCATTTCTTCAAGCTGGGACTTCACATCCGTCGCAGCCGCCGCGCGCGCCGCTTCTAGCTCGACCTGCGCCTGCGCGAGCTGAGCTAGGCTGTTCTTCGCCTCGGCAGCTGACACTGCCTCCGCCTTCTGCGCTTGTGCGAGTTGGTCGCGGACCGCACGCAGGTCCGCGCGCAGGGCATCCGCGTCTTCTTCTGCCCTGCCGAGGGCGGTCAGCGCCTCGTCCCTTTCTGCCTCCGCTTCGCCACAGCGTGCGGCGCATGCGGCGCGTTCGGAGTTAACGACCTCCATGGACTGCGTTTGCGCAGCGGCCCACAGCTCAGCGGTGAACCGCTGCGCGGCCTCTGCAACACGCGCAGGGACGGCCGGTAGCTCGGCTGGTGTGGCGGCCTTTTGAGAGCGCCAGGTGCGCAGCAGCGGCAGGATGTCGCGCATGGATCCGCCGCCAAGTTCGCGGCGAACTGCATCCGCTGCGACTTTCTCGGATCGCGCCAGCAGTGCGGCGGCGGCCTCATGCGAGCGCAACATGTCGGGGGAGGGGGTATCGTGCCGGCAGCCCTCCATGATGTTTGCGTCGATGCATGCGTCGCCACAACTGGCGACTCCAGACTCATTGCCGACCGACGCGGTGGTGGAGCCGGGGAGGGCGGAGGCTGGCTGTCGTGGTAGGGGAACGCGGCTGAATCAGGTTGCGATAATTTTGGGGAAACGAATGGCCCGTCCGAAGGAGCCGATGTTTCCGCATTCACCATGACGATTAGTGGCGGTGTCGGTGATGCGCATCCGGATAGTGCGGATGGGCGTGCGTCACTGGGGCGTGTCGATGGACATGGGTATGCGGCGCTGGCAATTCTGCCCCGTCATCGTGCGCGTGCTGATGGTGAAGCCCGTGCTCATGTTCGTGCTCATGCTCCATCGCCTCGTGGCTATGCACGTGGTCGTGCCGTTCCCGAACATGTATCCAAATGCCAATGGCCATCAGGCAGCCTGCGACGACCAACCTGTCGGTCAGAGGATCGTTCAAAACTGCGATGGCGATTACCGTGCCGAAAAACGGAGCGACTGAAAAATACGCACCGGTCCGTGCCGTCCCCAATTGTCGCAGCGCGACCACGAACAGACTCAGACTTAGACCGTAGGCGACGAAGCCTACAGACAGCGCGGCGGCGGAGGTGATCCATGGGGGCAGCTTGTCGCCGAGTCCAGCGGCCAGCAAAAGATTGACGCCACCGGCGCAAAGCCCTTTTTTCGAAGCGATCCAACTTGCATCGGCCAGCGAGATCTGCCGGGTCAGATTGTTGTCCAGAGCCCACGCCAAGCAGGCGGCAAGGATCAGCAGGCTCGGCACTATCTCTCCGAACTGCGGCTTCTCCGGCCAGCTCAGGACGACGGCGCCGGCGACGATGGCCAGCATGCCCAGCGCAATGCGGCCGTCGAAGTTTTCCTTGAACGCAAACCACGCAAGCAGTGCCGTGAGCACGCCTTCGAAGTTGAGCAGCAGCGCGGCGCCGGACGCCGGCATGTGCATGAGCCCCTGCATCAGCAGCACGGGTGCGGCGACGCCGCCAGTGACAATGGCACCGGCGAGCCACGGCCATTCATGCGGCGCCAGCCGCACGCGCGGAGCACGCCGCAGGCGGCGGACGAGAGACAGGCCGATGCCTGATCCAAGGTACAGCAGACCCGCGATCATCCACGGGCTGGCATCTGTCAGCAGCAGCTTTGCAACCGGCGTGCTCGCACCGAACAGCAGCGCGGCCAGCAGAGCCGTGCCGGCTCCGGGTGGTCTGGGCGGCGTAGCGTTGCTGGAACTTGGTGAGGATGGGAATATCATGCGATGATGCGGCGTTCATGCGTACATCCCACATTATCGTCGCACTGCTGCTGTGCTGCGCGCTCGCGCTGGTGCGCGTGCTGGGCGTTCACGTGCACCTCGCGCACGATGCCGATGATCACGCCGCCGCGGCGTACAGTGTGGGAGTGCATGCCGACGATCATGATGTGGGTGTTTCCCAGATCGTCAGTGAGTTTAGCGATCACGTCGATGCGCATCTGATCCAGGGCGAAATCGATGCAGAGTCGCCGGATGAGACGACCGGCAAGCTGCCATCGCTGGATTTGCTCGCGCTTCTCGTCTTTTGCGCCATTGCGCTGCTGATTTCGGCCCGCCGCGGAACCGCTTCGCGCGCCGCCTACGACCCACCGCCCCCGTGGCAAAGGTCGTACATCCTCCCGCTTTCCCAGGCCCCTCCGCTCGCCGGCTGATCGCAGCGGTGCAGTGAATGCCCCGGCCATGCGCCCGGGCTCTTGGCTTCTCGGGAGACTTCCATGTGGTTCAAACCGGCACATGCCGTCGTCGCGGCATGTCTGTTGAGCGTGTCGGCGCCGATTCTCGGCGCTGAAGAATCAGAAATGTCGCTGCAGGGGGCGATTCAACGCGCCCGTGAGCTGCGGCCGGAACTGGCCGGCTTCGTCTTCGAACTGCGCGTCGAGGACGCACATGCGCGCAAGGCCGCGCTGCGGCCGGCACCGGCGGTCGAGGTGCAGATCGAGGACGCGCTGGGCAGCGGCAGCCGCAGCGGTCTCGACGCGGCGCAGACCACCCTGAGCCTGAGCCAGGTGATCGAACTCGGCGCCAAGCGCGAAGGACGG
Source organism: Gammaproteobacteria bacterium (assembly GCA_022599775.1). Taxonomy (GTDB): domain Bacteria; phylum Pseudomonadota; class Gammaproteobacteria; order Nevskiales; family Nevskiaceae; genus Banduia. The sequence continues at coordinate 11,866 of JAHZLQ010000072.1, read as the reverse complement.
ATCGCCGTGGCCGAGGCGCAAGCCGTGCGCTTGCGCAGCGCACAGGCGGCGCAGCAGTTGGATGTGGTGGCCGAGGTCGCGCGTGCATTCGTCGAGGCGCTGGCGCAGCAGGCCCGCGAAACCTCGGCGCAGGACGCTGTCGCGCTCGCGCAGCGCGTCAACACGGCGGTCGGCGAGCGCGTGCAGGCCGCCGCGGCGCCGCCGGCCGAGCGCGGCCGTGCGGCGGTGGCCGTCACCGAAGCGGAACTGAGGCTGGAGGATGCACGCCACAGTGCCGCGACCGGCCGTTTCACGCTGGCCTCGGTGATCGGACTCGACCGCCCCGACTTCTCGCGGCTGGCGGGCGATCTGTCGGTGCGGGAACCGGCGCCGGACTTCGGGACGCTGATGGCGCGCCTGGAGTCCTCGCCGGACTTCCTGCGCTTCACCAGCGAGGCGCGCCTGAAGCAGGCCGAATTGAATCTGGCCCAGCGCCGCCGTCGCGGCGATCTGCGCGCGAGTCTCGGCCTGCGGCACTACTCGCAGGGCGACGACGCGGCGCTGGTCGCCGGCCTCAGCCTGCCGCTGTTCTCGTCTTCCCGCGCCGAGCCCGGGATCGCGGCGGCCGGCGCCGAACTGGCGCGGGTCGAGCAGCAGCGGCGCGCGGCCCTGCTCAAGGCGCGCGCGCTGCTGTTCGCCGATTACCAGGAGATGGAGCACGCGCGTCACGTCGTCGCGACGCTGGACACGCAACTCATTCCCGAGCTGCAGGACGCGCTGGCGCAGACCGAAGACGCCTGGCGCCGCGGCCGCTACTCGTTCCTGGAATGGAGTGAGGTGCAACAGCGTCTGCTGCAAGCGCAGTTGCGGCGCATCGACGCCGCCGCCGAGTTTCACCTCAACCGTATCGAAATCGAGCGTCTGACCGGCGAGAGCCTGGTCGGCGCCGGAGAAAGCCCATGATCGTCCACCGCGCCTTTTCCGCTTTCCTGCTGGCGGCGCTGCTGTCCGCCTGCTCCGACCCGCAAGCACCGGCCACGCCGGAGCACGGCGCGCACGAAGCCGCCGAATACGAGCGCGGCCCGCACCGCGGCCGGCTGCTGCGCGACGGCGACTTCGCGCTGGAACTGCAGGTCTACGAAGACGGTGTGCCGCCGGAGTTTCATGTGTACCTGTTCCGCGGCGATCGCCCGCTGCCGCCGGATGCGGCGGAGGTGACGGTTGAACTGACCCGGCTCGGCAATCGGATCGACCGCTTCAGCTTCGAGCCGCGCGGCGATTATCTGATCGGTGATGGCACGGTGGTCGAACCGCATTCGTTCGGCGTCGCCGTGACGGCGGTCGAGAACGGCAGGACGCATCGCTGGGATTTCGACAGCTTCGAGGGCCGCGTGACGATTCCCGAGGCGATCGCGCGCGAGGCCGGCATCGGCACCGCAATCGCCGGCCCGGCGACGATCGCCGATACCCTGACGCTCAACGGTCGCGTGCTGCCGAACGAGGAGCGTCTGGCCCGCGTCGGTGCCCGCTATCCGGGGCTGATCCGTTCCGTGGCGAAGTCGGTCGGCGATTCCGTCGCTGCTGGCGACCCCCTGGCCGTCGTCGAAAGCAACGACAGCCTGCAGCGCTACACGCTGGTTGCACCAAGTTCCGGCGTCGTCATCGAGCGCCACGCCAATGTCGGCGAAGTCGCCGGCGACGAGCCGCTGTTCGTGATCGCCGACTATGGCTCGCTGTGGGTCGAGCTATCGCTGTTTCCGCGCGATCTGGGCCGCGTGCAGACCGGACTGCCGGTGCATTTGCGGGCCGTCGGCAGCCCGCTCGAAGCCCAAGGCACGATCCGCCGCATCGCGCCGGCAGAGGGCGAGGCCCACGGCGTACCCAGCGGGGTCTACAACGCGCGTGTGGTGCTCGACAACCCGGAGCTGCGCTGGATGCCGGGCCTGTTCGTGCGCGGCGCGGTAAGGGTCGGGCAGGCCGAGGTGCCGCTGGCGGTGAAGCGCAGCGGCCTGCAGGGCTTCCGCGACTTCACGGTGGTGTTCGAGCAGATCGGCGAGACCTACGAGGTGCGCATGCTGGAACTGGGCCGTCAGGACGAAACCTGGGTCGAGGTGCTGGGCGGCCTCGAAGCCGGCGCCCGCTACGTGACGGACAACAGCTATCTGATCAAGGCGGACATCGAAAAGTCCGGCGCGACTCACGACCACTGACGGCCATGTTCAAGGCCGCCCTCACGCGCCATTCGCGGCACGGATGGTCTCGCCTCTTCCGCAATGCGGGTGAGGGAAGTCGGCGTCGCTCTGCGAAATAGGGGTTCACCATGCTTCAACGCATTCTCGAAATCTCAATCCACCAGCGCATTCCCGTGCTGCTGGCGGCCTTGGCGCTCGCGCTGCTGGGTTTCTGGAGCTTTCAGCAGCTAAAGATCGATGCGGTGCCGGACATCACCAATGTCCAGGTCCAGATCAATACCGAGGTGGAGGGCTACACTCCGCAGGAAGCCGAGCAGCGCATCACCGTGCCGCTGGAGTGGGCGATGGCCGGGCTGGCGCGGCTGGACTACACGCGCTCGCTGTCGCGCTACGGCCTGTCGCAGGTCACGGTCGTGTTCGAGGACGGCACCGACCTGTATTTCGCGCGTCAGCAGGTGGCGGAACGCCTGCAATCGGTCGCCGGCCTGCTGCCTGCCGGCGTCGAGCCGCAGATGGGGCCGGCCGCCACCGGGCTCGGTGAGATCTACATGTACACGGTCGATGCCGAACCCGGCGCCCTCAATGCCGACGGCAGCCCGATCCGTGCGATGGACCTGCGCCAGGCGCATGACTGGATCGTGCGGCCGCAGCTGCTGCGCGTGCGCGGCGTGGCCGAGGTCAACGCCATCGGCGGTTACACCAAGCAGTACGTCGTCCAGATCGACCCTGAGCGGCTGCTGGCCTACGGCACCAGCCTCGCGGAGCTGGAGACGGCGCTGCTGCGCAACAACGCCAATGTCGGCGCCGGCTACGTCGAACGCCACGGCCAGCAGATGCTGCTGCGCGTGCCGGGACAGATCGACGCAGGCGAGGCGATCGATGCGCTGGGTGAGGTCGTCATCAAGAACCGGTCCGGCGCGCCCCTGCGCGTCGCCGATGTGGCCGAGGTGGTAATCGGTTCCGAACTGCGCGGCGGCGCCGCGACGCAGGACGGTCATGAAGTCGTATTGGGCACGGTGTTCATGCGCATCGGCCAGAACAGCCGTGAAGTCGCACGGGCGGTCGCCCAGAAGATCGAGGAGATCGCGCCATCGCTGCCGCCGGGCATCAAGCTGGTCACTGTGTACGACCGCACGACCCTGGTGGACAAGACCTTGCGCACGGTCGCCAGGAACCTCGTCGAAGGCGCGCTGCTCGTTGTGGTCGTGCTGTTTCTGCTGCTCGGCAATCTGCGCGCGGCGCTGCTGACGGCGATGGTGATTCCGCTGACGATGCTGCTGACGATCAGCGGCATGGTGCAAAGCGGCATCTCGGCCAATCTGATGAGCCTGGGCGCGCTGGACTTCGGCCTGATCGTCGATGGTTCCGTGATCATCGTCGAGAACTGTCTGCGCCGGCTGGCGCTGGCATCGCGAGCGGGGCAGCGCCTGCCGCTGGCCGAGCGACTGCGCGTGGTGTTCGAGGCCACGCACGACGTGATCCGTCCGGCGCTGTTCGGCGTGTTCATCATCACCGTGGTCTATCTGCCGATTCTGAGTCTGAGTGGTGTCGAAGGAAAGATGTTTCACCCGATGGCGCAGACCGTGGTGATGGCGCTCGCGGCCGCGATGCTGCTGTCGATCACCGCCGTGCCGGCGGCGGTCGCGCTGTTCGTGCGCGAGCCGGCGATACGGTCGGGGGCGCATCGCGAGCCGCGCATCATGCGCTGGGCGCAGCGCGCCTATGCACCGCTGCTCGATGCCAGTCTGCGCGCCCGCTGGGTCGTGGTCGGCTTGGCGGCGCTGCTGGTCGCGGCCGCCGCCATTCACGCTGCACGCATGGGCTCCGAGTTTTTGCCCAGTCTCGATGAAGGCGACATCGCGATGCACGCATTACGCATTCCGGGCACCAGCCTGACGCAGGCCGTCGGCATGCAGGCGCAGCTCGAAGCGGCAGTGAAGACGCTGCCGGAGGTCGACCATATCGTCGCCAAGATCGGCACCGCCGACATCGCCACCGATCCGATGCCGCCCTCAGTGGCCGATAACTTCATCTTTCTGAAGGAGCGCTCGCAGTGGCCGGACCCGCGCAAGCCCAAGGCGCAGGTCGTGGCCGAGCTCGAAGCTGCGGTCCGACCGATTCCCGGCAACAACTACGAGTTTACGCAGCCGATCCAGATGCGCTTCAACGAACTGCTGTCGGGTGTGCGCGCCGATGTCGCGGTCAAGGTCTACGGTGACGATCTCGAACAGCTGGCGGCGATCGGCGAGCAGCTCGAAGGTATCGTCGGTCGCGTGGCTGGTGCGCGGGATGTCGCGCTGGAGCAGGTGACGGGCTTGCCGTTGCTCAGCGTGCATCCGCGACGCGATGCACTGGCGCGCTATGGACTGAACGTGGCGGACCTGCAGCACATCGTGTCGGCGGCCTACGGCGGGGAAGCCGTGGGGCAAATATTCGACGGCGACCGCAGTCACGATGTCGTCGTGCGTCTGCCGGAGGCGATGCGCCAGAACCTCGATGCCCTGTCGCGCTTGCCCGTACCGCTGCCGGGCGCGGGGTACGTGCCGCTCGGTGAAGTTGCGGAACTGGAGCTGGCGCCGGGGCCCAACCAGATCAATCGCGAGAACGGCAAACGGCGCGTGGTGGTAACGGCCAATGTACGTGAGCGGGACCTCGGCGGTTTCATCGGCGAACTGCGCGCGCGCGTGGCGCGCGAGGCCGAACTGCCGGCTGGCTACTGGATTGACTACGGAGGTAGCTTCGAGCAATTGCAGTCCGCGAGCCGCCGTCTGGCGATCGTCGTACCGCTGACGCTGGCGCTGATCGTCGGCCTGTTGTGGCTCGCGTTCGGATCGATGCGCGATGCACTGCTGATCTTCTCTGGCGTGCCGCTGGCGCTGACCGGCGGTGTTGCTGCGCTGTGGCTGCGCGGTATTCCCCTGTCGATCTCGGCCGGAGTCGGATTTATCGCCTTGTCCGGTATCGCCGTGCTCAACGGCCTGGTCATGGTCAGCTTCATCCGCGGCCTGCGTGCCGAAGGCAGACCCATTGACGAAGCGATCCGAGAAGGGGCGCTGACCCGCCTGCGCCCTGTGCTGATGACCGCGCTGGTGGCGGCGCTCGGTTTCGTGCCGATGGCCTTCAACACCGGCATCGGTTCCGAGGTGCAGCGGCCGCTGGCCACGGTCGTCATCGGCGGCATTGTGTCCTCCACCCTGTTGACCCTGCTGGTGTTGCCCGCCTTGTACCGGATGTTCGCTGGCGCCTGGCCTCGTCCACCGGCCGACAGGGCCAAATTTGAAGAAATCGCCCATCATTCGGGCCGATCTCAGGAGAAATCCATATGACACTGTCCATTGCCTTGACGGCCGTGCTGCCGAGCGCAGCGGTCGTTCCCTCTCCCCGGACCTGCGCGCGCACTACCGCTGGATGACGATGACGATGACGATGACGCTGGTGCCGGGCAAGGGAGCAGTCGCGGGTGCTCATTCATGCCGTCGCTGGAGAATGTCGATCGCATCGCACGTGAGTGGCACGGCCTGACGCTCAGCGTTCTTGAATTCGTCCGCATCGATGTACCAGACGCCGCTGTCCAGATCGATGTCCTTCCAATTCGTCGCCAGAACAGCGTCGGCCCTCGGTATCTATCCGCCGGCTTCCGACAGAAGCCACGCCGCTACACCGAGGACTTCACGCCGCGGCTGTTCTTCCGCCCGGATCAGCCAGTAGGCATGGGTATTCTCGGCGTCGATTTTAGGCGGACCAAGCGGAACCAGCCGGCCTTCGTCGATCAGCGGCTGGATCAGCCCCAGGCGACCGAGGGCGAGGCCCTGGCCCGCCAGGGCGGCCTGGATCACGAGATCGTACTGGTTGAAATGAAGAATCCCCCGCGGCCTGGCATCACCCCAGCCGCGCGCTTCGAGCCAGTCGCGCCAGCGCAGCCAGGGATAGCGGGGGTCGTCAAACTCCAGCAGCGTCAGTTGCGAAAGGACGTGTGCGGACGTCAACCGGCCGATGCCCAGCGAGGGATGCACCACCGGCACCATCGTCTCGCCGAACAGGCGATGCGCGCCGGCCGGTGCGAGCGCTTCGGTGGTATAGCGGATCGCCAGGTCGATGCCCTCGTTGCGCAGGTCCGAGATGCGGTTGTTGGCGGACACACGAACGTCGATGTTCGGATGCAGCTTCTGCAGCCGGCTCAGCCGCGGCAGCAGCCAAAGTCCAGTGAAGCCGACGCTGGCGCTGAGCAGGACCGGGCGCAATGAGCCTGCGGTGCGGATTTCGCCCATCACATCCTGCAGTTGCTGCAACGCGCCGTCGGCGCTGCGGAACAGGCGCTCGCCCTCCGGTGTGAACGCGATGGAGCGGTAGCTGCGCAGCAGCAGCTTGACGCCCAATTTTTCCTCCAGTGCATGAATCTGGCGGCTCACCGCGGACTGCGTGAGGCACAGGTCTTTGGCCGCGAGCGTCACGCTCATGCGGCGGCCGACGGCGACGAAGCCACGGATGAGATCCAGAGACGATAGCTGAACCAGCGGCAGTGGCATTCCCATGGCGCATGCGAATCGACGGAAAAATTGATTGAAGCACGGATCGCGTCCTTCTGTAATGGCGGCCTCATCCACATTCTGGAGCGGTCCATGTCCAGCGCTTCGTCCCTATCTGGATCGGTATCGCCGTCACCATGGATTCGGCAGGCCTGGGTGCTTGTGCTGGCCGGCGGCATCGTCATGGGCATCGCACTCGGCATCCGTCATGTGCAGGGCCTGTTCCTGCTGCCGATCACGCTGGAGCGCGGCTGGTCGCGGGAAACCTTTGGCTTGGCGATGGCGGTGCAGAATCTGGTCTGGGGCCTGGCGCAGCCGTTCGCCGGGATGGCGGCCGATCGCTGGGGTGCGGCCAAGGTCATCGCGGCCGGGATCGTGTTCTATGCGCTGGGGCTGTTCCTGATGGCGCAGGCGACCACGCCGGTCGCATTCCTGTTGGGCGCGGGCCTCTGCATCGGCATCGCGCTGTCCGGCACGGCCTTCGGCGTCGTCTACGGTGCCTTGAGCCGGCTGATGCCGCCCGAACGGCGCGGCTGGGCGCTCGGGATGGCGGGTGCCGTCGGCGGCTTCGGCCAGTTCGCGATGGTGCCGGTGACCCAGGGTCTGCTCGGCAGTTGGAGCTGGGTCAGTGCGCTGCTCGCGCTGGCCGTGCTCGCGGCACTCGCCTTGCCGCTGGCGCCGGTGCTCAGAGATCGCGCCGTTTCCGGCCCGATGGTGGGGAACGCGCAGGCCGCCGGGCCGTCCCTGTCCGCTGCGCTGCGGCAAGCCTTCCGCCACCGTGGCTTCTGGCTGCTCAATGCCGGCTTTCTCGCCTGCGGTTTCCAGCTCGCGTTCATCGCCACGCACCTGCCGGCCTATCTGCTGGACCAGGGCTTGCGCCCGAGGGACGGCGTCGCCGCACTGGCCGTGATCGCGCTGACCAATATTTTCGGGATCTACGGCTTCGGCATGCTGGGCGAATGGCATCGGCGCAAGTACCTGTTGTCCGGGCTGTATCTGGCGCGCACGGCGGCGATGGCGCTGTTCCTGTTATTGCCACTGAGCACCGCGAGCGTGCTGCTGTTCGCGGCCGCGATGGGGCTGCTGTGGCTGGGCACGGTGCCGCTGACGACGGGCCTGCTCACGCAGATCTTCGGCGTGCGTTACATCAGCACGCTGTTCGGCTTCGTCTTTCTCGGCCATCAGATCGGCTCGTTCCTCGGCGTCTGGCTCGGCGGCTATATCTTCGACACCACGCGCTCCTACGATCTGATCTGGATATGTGCAATGGCGCTCGGCGTGATGTCGGCGCTGCTGCACTGGCCGATCGACGACCGCGACGTACGGCTGGATTCCACGATGGCGGCGACGACGTGAATGCGTTGCAACACCGTGCATGGCGGTCGGGTCTGGTACTGCTGGTGTTCGGTCTGCTCTGCGGCATCGTGCTGCGCGCATGGCTGGCGCCCGGCAATGTTCTGCTCTGGCTGCTGTCTGCGCCGTCTGTCCTGTGTGGCTGAACGCGATCCCGAGCCGCCCCCAATGACGAGTTCTCTCTCATGAACGCAGAAATGCCCAAGCCGATCGAGTTCTGGTTCTCGTTCGGCTCGCCGTACTCCTATTTCGCCGCCTTGCAGATCGACGCGCTCGCCGCGCGTCACGGCCGTCGCGTCGACTGGCGCCCGTTCGCGCTCGGCGTCGCGTTCAAGCGCAGCGGCATGGCGCCGCTCGTGCAGCAGCCGATGCGCGGCGAATACGCGATGAAGGACTGGGAGCGGCTCGGGCGGCTGCATCGGGTGTCGTACGCCTTTCCCTCCCGGTTTCCGATCGATTCCCTCGCGCCGTCGCGGATGTACTACGCCGTGGAGCAGGAGGATGCACAGCGCGCCCACGAACTCGCGCGCCTGTTCTTCAAGAGCTATTTCGGCGAGGACATCGACATCTCCGACGCGCCGACCGCCGCGAAGCTCGGCGCCACGCTGGGCTTGGACGAGGCCCGGCTGCTCGCGGCCGCCGCCGACCCGGTCTGGAAGGACGCGCTGCGCGCGCGCACCGACGAGGCGCTCGCCAAAGGCGTCTTCGGCGCGCCGTTCGTGATCGTCGACGGCGAGGGCTTCTGGGGCTCCGACCGGCTGGCGATGGTCGAGCAGTGGCTGCAGCGCGGCGGCTGGTGAGTTTCTTCCGCAACACGATGCAAAGAGATCCAACGATGGACATGGGCGGCTCCTGGCTCTCGGGCCTTGCGTCCCTGGCGTTCGTGACCTCGATCACGCCCGGGCCCAACAACTTCATGCTGATGAGCTCCGGCCTGCGCTTCGGACTGATCCGCAGCCTGCCGCACCTGCTCGGCGTCGCGGTCGGCTTCGCCGGGCTGCTGATCACGGCCGACCTTGGGCTCGGATTCGCCGTCGCCCGTTATCCGGCGGTCGCCCGGGGTCTCGCGCTGGCCTGCGCGCTCTACTTGTGCTGGCTCGCCTGGGGCCTGCTGCGGGCGCCGCCGCACTCCGCGACCAGCGCAGACTCGTCGCAACCGGTGCCGGTGCCCATGCGCCTGTGGCAGGCCGCCTTGTTCCAATGGGCCAATCCCAAGGCCTGGTCGATGGCCGTGGCTGGCGCGGCCATCGCCGCGCAGTCCGGACTGGAAAGCGCAGTGCGGACGGCGCTGCTGGTCGTGGTCTTCGTTGCCATCACCTTGCCCTGCATTCTGGCCTGGACCGCGGCGGGTTCGCAGTTGCGGCGCCTGTTGCAGCGCCCGAGGGCCTATCGCGCATTCAGCATCGTCATGGCCGTCGCCCTGGTGTTGACGGCCGTATGGATGCTCCAAGGCCAGGAACCGAGCCGATGATCGAGCGCCCGTTCGCGGAAGCCTTTGCAGACGAATGGATCGCGGCTTGGAACAGCCATGACCTCGATCGCATTCTTTCGCACTACACCCCCGACTTCGAGTTTTCCTCGCCATTGATGCCCGAGGTGAGCGGTGAGCCCAGCGGCCGCTTGAAGGGTCAGGACGCGATACGGGCGCTGTTGGCGCAGGCGGCCTTTCTCAAAATGCGGCGCACACGCCGCGGGGCACCATTGCGGGATATGGATGCTTTCGATCGCTTTGGTGCGGTCTGCGAAGGAGGCTTCCGGCGCGACGAATGCCATGACCGCGACGTCCTTCGTTGACTCCAAGGTCGTTCTCTACGCAATCGGCAAGGACGCACGGAAGTCCAGCATCGGCTACTGTTTGATCGACGTTTCGCGCGGAGGCTTGCCTATCCTGCCCAGGGCAGGCCTTCGATCAAAGCGGGGGGTATGGCCACGAGCGGTTGTCGGCTTTGCCGACGCACCCAAAGCCACTTGACGGTCCAGGGCCGGGATATTCGATATTCACAAATATGAATATCGGAGAGATTCGCCCCTGGCGACAACGAGCCTGACCCCGGGGGCCTGAGTCTTGGAGAACACCGGGAAGTATTCATCCGCAACGAAGTCGCGAGCGGTCGCTACGGATCCGCCAGTGAGGTGGTCCGCGATGGTCTGCGTGCGCTTGAAGAGCCCAAGACCAAGCTGGAGGCGCTGCGGACCCACTTCGCCGAAGGCGCTTTCCAGGCCGCGCGCGGGGAATTCGTCGGCGACGACTCCTTGAGTCGCCTCATTTCGGATGCGGACGCGGCGGGGTGAAGCCGTCATTCCGGATCACGCCTCGTGCATACAGCGATCTCAAGACCATTGCCCGCTATACCAAGCAAAAAATGGGGCGAGCCTCAACGGCTGACTTTTGGACGTCATTAGCGTTCCCGTGGCGGGGACGACGACCCTCGGCTTTTCCCATGTGTAGCGGTTCGGCCCTCTCATGAGCTACCCGTGGACCTACTGGGTACGTCTTCAGACCGATCGTCTCGGCACCACTCGTCGCCAGCTGCCGTTGCGTCTCCGGAACCGGTAGCACCGGTTTGCGGCTGCCGAACGTTTTCGCCCCCGAATTCCCCCGCCATGCCGGCTTCGAATACGCCGGAGCCGCAGCACGAAGAAGGTGCTGACAGAACGGGCTGTGCGCCGCTGTCCGGATGCGTTCGGTTCCGAGTCGCGGCGGGAGCCTTCCCAGTTCAGCGCGACTTCACCCCGTGGAGTTCCCAATGGCAATCAGATTGGGAGACGCCGGCTCCTTACAAAACTATCGAGAAGACGTGATGTCGCACGATCAATTGTTGCAGTTTGCGGTCATGCTCTGTGTCGCCTTGTCGACGGCCGTCGTGGCCGCCCTTGTCGCTAGCCTGCATAAACCGGGCGAACCCAGCTGGCCTCAGCGCGCACCCTTCCTCGGGGGCGGCGCGATGGCCACGCATGCCTGGCAGCGCTATCACCTGCGCTACTACCCGATGACCCTGCTGTTCATCGCCTTCGAGATGGAGATGATGTTCATGTACCCCTGGGCCGTGGTCTACGTCGCCGAAGGGATCAAGGCCCTGGGCGAGATGGGCATGTTCCTCGCCATTCTGTCGGTCGGCATCCTCTATGCGTGGCGTGAAGGAGTGTTCCGGTGGCAGTAGGCGCGCTGCTCAGGCTGGCCGGCCGTGCAGACGCCGCCGTCTACCCGGCGATCGGCGGCGGCGCTGCCGCGCGCGTGGCGCGCCTGGCGCCTGCGCCGCGCCTGCGCATGGTGCGCAGCATCCGCGAGGCCACGGTCCTGCTCGTCGCCGGCGAGCTGCGCGCGCACGATGTGCAGCCGCTGATGCGTCTGCACGACCAGTTGCCGCATCCGCGTGCAACGCTGTGCTGGGGCGTCGATCCCGGCTTCCTGCCCGGCCGCGCCTGGGCGCTCGACGCGGGCGCCGACCCGCTGCCGCTGCTGCACGACATCCAGCAGCGGCTGTTTCGCGGTGAGCTGGAATCCGAACCGGACACGCTGCCCGACGAGCCGCCAGCGCCGTGGCAGGGCAAGGGTCCGCATGGCCAGGGCGGTGAAGGCATGATGGGCGGCAGGCCTTACGGCCGGCCGATGCCGATGATGGGCGAGGAGCGCCGCGACGGCCTGATGCTCGACGCGCTCAAGCTGAGCCTCGGCCCGTTCTTCCCGTTGCTGCCACCGGGCCTTGCGCTGGAATTCGAACTGCAGGGCGACGTCATCCAACATGCGCGGGTCCTGTCGCCACCCTGGCCGGACCCTGAGCCGGGCGCCGGGCTGCGCCTCGCCGCGCGCCTGCT
>JAHZLQ010000071.1 GCA_022599775.1 Gammaproteobacteria bacterium | reverse complement strand
TTGCTCGAAGCGGCCCGAGCCGGACTCGGCATCGCCTGCTGCCCACAGTCGTTCTGCGCCGCGCTGATCGACAACGGCGAGCTGGTCCGGGTGCTGCCGCAGTGGACGGCCGGCGGCGTGACAACCACACTGCTGATGCCACATCGCCGCGGACAGCTGCCGTCGGTGCGGGTGATTGCCGACGAGTTGATTGCGCAGCTTCAGACCGATTGAGCAAGCTGCCGATGCCGCTGGAACTCAGCTTCAGGGGCGGACAGGCAAATGAACACGACGAGACGGAACTGCCGCGTCGCCATCCTGTTCAATGTTTCACGATCCCCCATTCTGCGTTCAGCGCCGGACTCAGCTCTTGCGCCTTGCCAATTCTCATCTGACTTAGCGGTTTTCCCCGCATGGCCCGCTCCTTTCGTCAAGGAACAAGACCTGACCCTGATGGCTGATGGTGTTCCTGATGGTATGTTCACCTAGTTCGTGGTGCCGGTGTTCTACGCGCTGATCGCGGTCGACCGCCAGGCGCCGGCCGCCGTCGACCCTGCCGCCGACGCCGCAGCGGCGCTGGAGCCCGCCTGAGCGGGTTCGCTGCGCTACTGCGTGCCCGAGGGTCACTCCATGCATGACCTGCGGGGTCATGGATGGAGTGACCCACGCCGCGATACAAACACGCCCTTCAGACACCGAAAAGGAGGCGCCGTGGACAGACGACAGTTTTTGAATGCCTCGCTGAGCGTGGGAGCAGCGGCGCTGGTTTCCGCGCTGTACGGACAATCCGAAAGCCGGCCTTTCGGCGATAGCATGCAGGCTTTCCGTGCAGCGCGGCGTTTGGTTCCGACCGCGTTCGGACGCATCGCCTATGTGGACGTAGGCGCCGGGCCGGCCGCCCTGTTCCTGCACGGGTTCCCGCTGAACAGCTATCAATGGCGCGGCGCGATCGATCGGCTGCGCAGCCGGCGCCGTTGCATCGCCGCGGATTTGCTCGGGCTCGGCTACACCGAAGTGGCCCAGGAGCAGAGCCTCGCGCCCGCTGCCCAGGCCGCGATGCTCGTGATGTTGTTGGACCGCCTGGGTGTCGGAACGGTCGATCTCGTTGCGAGCGACAGCGGCGGCGCCGTGGCACAGCTGTTTCTGGCAGCCAATCCGACGCGCGTGCGCAGTCTGCTGCTGACCAATTGCGACACCGAACCCGACTGTCCACCGCCGGCGCTGGCACCGGTCATCGAGCTTGCGCAGCGCGGGCTTTACGCCGAGCAATGGCTGAAGCCCTGGCTTGCGGACAAGGCGCTGGCGCGTTCGCCGCAAGGGCTCGGCGGGCTCTGTTACACCCGGCCGGGCGAACTGGCGGATGAGACCATCGAGGGCTATCTGGCGCCGCTGGTGGCGACGCCCGCACGCGAGGCGCAGACCAATGGCTACGCCGTCGCCCTTGAGCGCAACGCGCTCGCGGGCCTGGAAAGTGCTTTCAGGCGCTGCGACACGCCGGTCAGAATCGTCTGGGGCGAGGCCGATCCCATTTTCTCGCGGGAAAGCCCGGCCTATCTGGACGACCTGTTCCCGCGCTCACGCGGCGTGCTCCGCATCCCCGAAGGCAAGCTGTTCTTCCCCGAGGAATATCCGGATCTGCTTGCGCGCGAGGCCGCGTCCTTGTGGAAAGAATCCCCCGCGTGAAAGGGCGGTGCCGCCGTCAGCGGATGGAAAATGGCAGCGCATTGCCGGATTCTCCGGGCCATGGCCGCCCGGTCCGTGAATCGGAGGCGATCGTTTCATTCAACCGTTGGGTATCCCATGAAGCCACAGCCCCTTATTGCCGTAAATGACGTTGAATCCAGCAGCCGCTGGTATCAGGCGGTGCTGGGGCTCAGCAGCGGGCACGGCGGCAAAGACTACGAGCAGCTTCTGTTTCGGGGGCGCATGGTTTTGCAGCTGCACCGCTGGGATGCGCACGCGCATCCGCACATCGGCCGGCCCGAGTTGAACCCCCATGGCAACGGCGTGCTGCTCTGGTTTCAAACCGCCCACTTCGATCGCGCCCTGCAAAGGATCACAAGACATGGCGCGACGGTACTCGAAGGCCCCGAAGTGAACGCCAACGCCCATCATCGCGAGATCTGGCTACAGGACCCGGACGGCTACGTTGTCGCCCTGGCGGGCGCCTATGGCGACCTCGGGTGACGAGCGGCTGATGCTCGTTCTCTGCCGAGGCTGTCGGATCAATCCACCACCGTCGCCGCCGACGGTACTTGTGTCGGTACCGCCGGGGGATTGCGCTCGGTGAACTGGCCGTTCCAATAGGGATAGTAAGGGTAGGGCGGCGTCACGGCGCTGGCGTAGGCTATTCCCCGATCCGAACTCGTGCTCATCGAAGGCTTGGGCCACAATCTGCCGCCCAACAAGGACCTGACAACTAGCGATTCAAGAAGCCGCCATGTTCCGACCCAGAAAAACCGAGAGCCACCCAAGTTGGTCTGACCCCGATGGCATTAAGGTCTACACCATTTCGGCCCGCCACCAGCCGGTGAACCAAGCTCCGTATTTCACGCGACTGGAAGCGGTCAAAAAGCAAAAGAAGGTGGCTTGGGCGTCCACTCCAGCGTTTGCGATATTTCATGACGGCGCGGACATGGCCTATCTCGTTCTGGCGTGGTGGGATAACGGCAATGAGTTGTTCACGTCCGTCTCGGTTCAAACTGCATCGGGCTGGGTCGAAGACCCAACAAAATATGCCTTTTGCGTTTACGACCTCGAGGTCATCTGGCAAGAGCGCAACCACTTCGTCGCGTTCATGGACTGCGCCGAACCGAGCCTTGAACGCTATCGGGCTCAGCGCTTCGCTCATGGCTAGCAAGACGATAGGCGTTACGGTGGGTGGGCGTTAGGGTGGCAGCTTACTAAAATCACTTTATTGAACGGGGCTTGGCGCACGGGAACCGATCAGTCCGTCACCACGATAAGGAGTTTAGTGGCCGCCCCAGGAGCAAGAAATGCCTCGTTACGTTGCATTTTTGCGCGGCGTCAGCCCCATGAACCTGAAGATGGCCGATCTCAAGGCATGCTTCGAGAAGATGGGATTTACGGACGTTAGAACGGTTTTGTCCAGCGGAAACGTGGTTTTTACGGCGGATTGTGCAGGCGTCAAAAAGTCGGAAGCCGATCTGACCCTGGCGATTGAAGCCGGCATGGAGAAATATCTCCCTCGTCGCTTTCCGGTCATCGTGCGCAGCACCGACCATCTGCTGACCTTGCTGAAGACGGACCCCTACGCTGATTTTCAGATCCCGCCAGCAGCAAAGCGGGTCGTGACTTTCTTGAGCCAACCGGTCAAGGAAGACCCGGTGCTGCCCGTTGAGCTGGACGGGGCCACAATCCTGAGCATGAAAGGTGCGGAGGTGTTCACGGCCTACGTTCCCCATGAGGGCGGGCCGATCTTCATGACACTCATCGAGAGAACGCTCGGCAAGAACGTGACGACGCGCACCTGGGACACAATCAAGAAATGCGCGGCAGCCTGAATTTTCCAAAACCAGTTCGGCGGGTATGAATCATCGGCTCACACCGCGCTCATTCGAGCGAGGCGTCACCATCCATGCACCGGTCGAGCGTGTTTGGGACTTCCTCACCGAGGTCGCGCAAATGAAGGTGTGGATGGGCAAGCCCGAGATGGCGCTTGAAATCGAAACGGATTGGATTATCGGATCTCCCATCGTTGTGCGGGGCGTTCATAACGCGCCTTTCCGGAACACCGGGAATGTCCTCGAGTTCGCGCCCAGCACGCGCCTTGCCTATACGCATATGAGTTCCTTCTCCCGGCTTGCGGACGAGCCGGCGAGCTATACGACGCTTGAATTTGTCCTGGCCCCGGCGAACGGCGCGACGTCTCTCACGCTAAGAGCGAGTGGATTTCCGACGGTCACGATCTACAAGCATCTACAGTTCTATTGGGCCGGAACGCTGGAAGTACTCAAGCAGCATGTAGAGCGGAGTATTGCACCGCCGGCCAGCGTTGATCCTGGTGGACTTGGCGAGACCTAGCTGGGCGCAAGGCATACCCTTTCGCCGTTTCGCATACCCGTGGCCAGCGCCGCCGCCCCGCTTTGCTGGGTTATGCCTGCTCCCGGTATGTCGATTCAGCTTGAGCCTTCCAAGCGCAAGACCTCTGGTGTCAGCGCGCTTCGAGAAATGTGCGTCGAAAGCCGGGGTGGGCGCCAACACGCCGGTGTGGCTTTCGCCGTTCAGCAGGCTGGGGGGCGGGGCTCATCACCGCTCGATCTCGCTGACGACAAAGCGGCCGGTATGCCCGCTCGCGCCGACGACGGCGATGGCGGCCTGTGCGCTCACGAATCCCGCTCTGCGAGCGCCCGGCAATACGCGCGCGTGGCGTCGTCGACGGGGTGCATGCATTCGATGCGCGTCTCCTCCGCAGTGATATCCCAGCTGGTGCCAAAGCCGGTCAGCGTGGAAAAAAAGCTCAGTGGCCCACTGGGGCCGACGAAGACGGTGGTGGTGACGGGCAGCGGTGCCCGCGCGTCACGGTGGCGCCAGTGGTCGGGAACGTCGGTAAAGGCCAGCACCTCGTCACGCAGCGTCTGCAAGGCCTGGTCGGCCGGATTGCGGGCAATGGCATCCAGGAGATGACGGATCAGATCGCCCGCGACCTCGTCCCAGTTGCCGATGTGGGGGCGCATGTCCCCAGGGTCGAACACCTGCCGCAGAATGTTGCCGTGACGCGGCCCGCCCGTTTTGATCGACCCGAGCAGCCGCGTCATGCCCCGGTTCGCGGCGAGCACGTTCCAGCAGCGGTCGACTGCGAACGCCGGGTACGGCTCCTGCTGCGCGAGAATGGAATCGACGGCGCGCGCGAGCAGCTGCAGCTCCGGCGCAGACAGGCCGGATTCGCGATAGATCGGCGCATAACCGGCGGCCAGCAGCAGCGCATTGCGTTCACGCAAAGGTATGTCGAGTGTGTCGGCGAGCTGATCGAGCAGCGCACGGCCAGGCTGAGCTTTGCCGGTCTCGATGCAGCTGAGATGGCGCGTCGAGATATCGCTATCCAGCGCAAGATCGAGCTGGCTGATGCGGCGCGCCGTCCGCCATTCACGCAGCATGCGGCCGACGGGTGTCGCGGCATTGGCGGGCCTGTCTTGAGCTGCGGTCATGGACCCACCTTAGCCAGTCCACCCGACGGATTCCATGACCCCGGAGGTCAACACGGCGGCGCGGCTTGGCTCGATCGATACCAGCGCCGATCTCGCCCGTCTGCACCGAATGCCGTTTTCAGCGGAACAGGCACGCGGCGTGGCCACTCACTCATATGTGACGCATCGATCGTAGCGCCCGATAGCGTGTCAGGAGGCGCGCGTCGATCTCCGTCGGCGCCGCCGATACGACTTCGCAGCCGTGGTGACGAAGGCTGGCACGTTGCAGCTGGGCCGCGTGCTGCGCCTGCATCGCGGCAAGCCGAACGTAGGGGTCCTGCCAGCGGGTCGGCTGGCGTCGCGTGAGCGCTTCGAGGGCGCTGTCCTCGAAACCGGCGAACAGGGGCAGGTGCTTGGGCACCAGCAGCGAGACGGCGTTTTGCAGCGGCGAGGCGCTGGCGCCGCTGTCGATGTCGGTGAACCAGAGTATCAACGTGCGCTGGCGACACAGCCGTCGCAGGGCCAGGGCGGCAGGAATCGGATCGGCTTCGGTGGCTGCACTATCCAGTTGCGTGAGTGATCCTTGAATCCGGCGCAGGGCGGCCAGTCCGGCGAGGGGCGTTTGCTGCATGCGCAAGCCTTGCGGGTCATAGACCAGCAGCCCGACGCGATCTCCCAGAGCGACGGCCCGTTCGGCGATTCGGGCGGCGGCGTTGACGGCGTGATGCAGACGCATCAGTTCGCCGATCTGCTGGCGACCGGCACGACCGGCGTCGATCACCAGCATCAGTTGGAGTTGCTGTTCGTCGGTATATTCGCGGGTAAGCCAGCGGTCGCGCCGGGACGAGGCGCGCCAGGCGATGTCGCGCAAGGCGTCGCCGGCGCGGTAGTCACGCAAACCACAGGGTTCCGCACCGGGGCCGGCGGTGATGGCGGCCTCGAGACCGTAGCGGGCGGTGCCAGCTTCAGCACTTTGCACGCGGCCGGTATCGAGTCGTACCGCTTGCGCTTCACCCGGCGCGGGCAGCTTGCGCCGCCACCATCCCAGGCCGAGCGGACCCAGCACACGAAGCTGTAGTGAGGGCCAGACCCAGTGACCGAGTTGAGTCGGCGTCCAGTCTGCTTGCACAAGCGCAGGCTGATCCAGATGTTCCCATTCGAGCCGTACATCGCGACCCGAAAACAAGCTCGGCGTCGGCAGATAGATCCGGGCCGCGCGAGCCTTGCCGTGCACGGCGTGGACTTCGATGCGGGCTTGCCAACGTCGGCCGAGACGTGGCGCGGGTGTGCGATCCTGCCGCACCGTCAGGCTCAGGCGGTGGGCATAGACGCCGTCGAGCGTCCACAGCAGCAACCAGCCGGCGGCGAGCAGCGACCACAGCCCGGGGCCGCCGGCCCACTGCTCGGCGATGCCGATCAGCAGGATCAGCGCCGCCGAGCCGAGTCCGCGACCCGACAGGTTCATTCGGAATCCGCACCGCCGGCCGCACGCGGAACCGGGACTGCCTCGATCGCGGCGCTGACCAGCCGCTCGCCGGTTTCGCCTTCCAGCGCGGCTTCGGGCTGTGCCAGCAGGCGATGCGCGATGACTGCGCTGGCAACGCGCTTGACGTGGTCCGGTGTGAGATAGGCGCTGCCGTCGAGCGTCGCCGCCGCGCGCGCGCAGCGCATCAGTGCCAGTGCGCCGCGCGTGGACAGGCCCAGCGCGATCTTCGGGTGACTGCGTGTGGCGGCGGCGATGGCGGTCACGTATTCGTACAGGGCGTCGCTGACGTGCACGGCGCCGGCCTGCGCGCGCGCGGCGATGAGCAAGGCGCCGTCCAGCACTGGCAGCTTCTCGAATTCAGCGAGCTGACCGTTGTCCGAGCCGTCATAGGCGCGCAGCACGGCGATCTCGGTGGCGGTATCGGGATAGCTCAGCGACAGTTTCAGCAGGAAGCGGTCCAGCTGCGATTCCGGCAGGGCGAAGGTGCCCTCGAATTCGTGTGGGTTCTGGGTGGCGATCACCAGGAAATCCGCCGGCAGCGCGTGGCGTTCTCGATCCACGGTGATGGCGCGTTCCTCCATGGCTTCGAGCAGCGCGGCTTGGGTCTTGGGGCCGGTGCGGTTGAGTTCGTCGACCAGCACCACGTCGGCCACCAGCGGTCCCGGCAGCCATTCGAACTTGGCCAGATCGGCGCGCCAGATGTTGACGCCGGTGAGGTCGGCCGGCATCAGGTCCGGTGTGCACTGCACACGCTGGAACTGGCCGCTGAGCTGGCGCGCGAGGCTGCGCGCGAGCAGGGTCTTGCCGAGACCGGGCGGGCCTTCGAGCAGCACATGGCCGCGCGCGATCAGCGCGATCGCCAGATCGTGGATCAGGGCATCGGCGCCGAACACGACGCGGCCGGTGTGTTCTGCGAGCTGCTGCAGCAGTTGTTGTGCGGAGTTCACTGCAATTGTTCCTCGATTCGTTGTTGTAGCGTCATCAGCGGGCGCAGGTCGCGCCGTCCGTTCTGTACGCGACGGGCCTCGTCGCGCAGTTGTTGGCACAGGTCGCGGTCAACGCCCGCGCTGTCCAGCAGGGGCCAGCTTTCTTCGGTGGAGGCGGTTCGGCCGAGCCGGCGCTGCATGGACTCGTGAAAATGCCGCATCAGCGCGGCGCCGGCCTCATGCGGCGCCAGGCGACGCGCAAGGAAGCCGCCGACGGAAACGGCAAAGTCGCCGGGCGTCACGCCGCTTGGTGCGGACGGCGGCCGTATGAAGCGTGAGGCGTCCGCCAGCAGATACAGCAGCCAGATCGCCAGTGCGAAGCCGATACTGGCGTGCAGCCGTGGATCGCCGTAGAACGCTGCGGGGTCGTATAGCGCCGAATCGCCCTGGTGCATGTCGTCGAAGATCACTGCGCCGCCGGGACGCAGCGAAAGGCCCAGCAGGTTGGAGAAAAATCGTGCGTTGTCGGCCTCGGCGAGATCGCGGTTCGACAGGATTTCCGGGTAGCTGGACACGAACACTCGGCCGTTCCCGAGACGGAACTGGCGCAGCGCGACCTGTCCGCCGACGGTATCGCAGAGCCAGTCGAAGTGGAACCGGATATCGGAGTCGCTGTAGACCACTTCCATTTGCAGAGGATTGGGGTCTCGCTGGCGCACGCCCAGTTCATGGATGCCGGCCAGCAGCGCTTCCCCGACATCCGCGGGATGGGGCTTGAGCTTGACCGGGCCGGATGGCGGCAGGATCACCGATTCGTCCGGGGGCTCGTCGGTGCCGGTGTCGGGCGCGGCGGTGTTCGCGGATTCGTCGGGTGGCGGTGTGAACAGCCCTGCGCAGATCGGCGCGGTGTCCAGGCTCCAGGACGGTGAGCCCTGATCCAGTTCGAGCGCATTGAGGGTGGCGGCGGCCGGAACCGGCCCGGCCCAGGCCGGCCGGCTGGCATTGGCGTACAGCACGAAGACATCGTTTCCGCGGGCGACCCAGTCGTGCAGCGCGCGCTGTTCGTTCAGGCGTACCGTAGCCAGGCTGGGCAGTGCCAAGATCAGCAGATTGCCCTCGCCGCGTGTGGCAACGGCGCTGAGGCGGTCGTAGCGTTCACGCAGGCGCCGCACCGGGATGCCGGACTGATCCAGCCAGCGGTACAGTCCATGCAGGCCCGAATCGCCGCGATCCTGACTGCGGGGTCGCGAGAGGTCGGAAGACTCCGACTGGCCCAGCGGAGACAACACCGCCACCGCCAGCAACAGGGCCAGCAAGGCGCCGCACACGGTCAGTACGAGGTCTCTCACGGCGCCTTGGCAAGATTCACGGCGAGTCCGCGCAGGCGCGCGAATTCGGCGTCATCCGGGTAGGCCGAGCCGTAGATCGCCGGCTCCAGTCCGTCGAGCAGGGTTTCGAAAGTATCGCCGGGCGTTCCGGCGAGACTACGGCGCAGCTCGCGATTGGTGCGGGCCTCGTCGGCCGGGAGGTGTCCCGCTCCGCGCAGGCGCCGGATCAACCATTGCAGCAGTGCAGCGCAGCGCCGCCGTGGAGACAGGCGGTCAAGATCGGAGATGTCCAGCTCGGGCGGTTCCGGTGCTTTCTCGTCGGCGCCCGTCGGCGCCCGGCTTCGCGCGCGGCGATGCGCGTCCACGCCGGAGGCACGCAGCTCGATGACCACCACCGCCAGCACGCTCAAGACGATCAGCGCCACGGTGGCCCAGAACAGGGCTTTCCAGATCCATCCCGGTACGGCCTGAAGCCACTCGCCGAACTTGAGCAGCCACTCGGGCGGCTCGGCGTCGCCGGCCTGCGGGTTCAACAGGCGGTCGAGCCAATCGCGAAAGCGTTGCCAGAGCCCGGCCGGCGCCTCCGCCGCTTCCGCCTTGATTGCGGCCAGCAGCTCGGGGACGAGATCGGGGTCCGGGACTTCGATGCGCTCGCGCGATTGCGGCAGCGTCGCCGCGAGATCCCGCAGGCCTTCGGCGCCGGTTTCGGCGACCCATTCGGAGTTGTCCGCGTCGTCGGCATAGCTGGCCTCGACCGCTGCGCAGGCCGCGAATGCGGCGGGGCGCAGGTCGGTGCCGGCACGCGCGGCGGCGCAGCTCAGCAGTTGTTCACGCGTGATTGCGGCGCCGGCCGGTGACAGGAGGGTCAAGCCAAGGCACAAGCACAACAGGCGTGATAGTCGTCTCACGTCACCGACTGGTCGATACGTGCCGCCAGATCGTCGCCGCCCTTGCGCACCTGAAGGTCGCGCAGCAGCACCAGGGGAATGGCGTAGATCAGCGGGTAGAGCACGGCTGACAACACCGCATTGCCGACAAGATAAGCCAGCAGCGCCAACGTTCCCACGGATTCGCTCTGCGTGAGAATGTCACCGATCTGGCCGAACGGCAGCAACAAGGCCAGGACCGCGATGCAGGCCACATAGACGGCGAGATAAAGCAGCGTGGCGGTTCCCAGAACCGTGGCCGAACGCCACCAATGTCCACGCACAAGATTCCAGCTCTTGGCCAGGCATTCAAAAACGCCTTCGCGATCGAGGATTCGCAGGTACCAGCACAGGCTGAATCCCACCATGGCCCAGACGCCGGGAACAATCAGCAACACGAATCCCACCATGATCAACAAGCCCATCACCAGCGTGATGAAGATCAGGGGCAAAACCTGGCGCCAGGCTCCCCAGAACGCCTGCCAACGGGTCATCTGATGGCGTTCCTCGGCGAGATCGTCGAGATAGCGAATGACCGCGATCATCAGCACAAACGAGATCAGCGTGCAGGCGACCGAACCCACCACGCTGAGCACGACCAGCGAGGTCTGGTCCGGCATCCGAATGCGCACCAGATCGAACAGCGCCGGCAGCGTGCCGAACAGCGCATAAAGCGAGGTCAAGGGCAGCATCTGGACCAGCGTATTCCGGAACAGGCGAAAACCGCGATCGAGCACCTGGCCGATCGATTGAGGCGCGGGCGCAAGCAGGCTCATGTGAACTCCCCGTGGATGAGTACAAAATCACGACGAAGTCTGAACGATGCCAGGGGCATCGACCATCCCCGACCTCGGTGATTTTTCGATTCTTCAAGCCGCCCGATCGCGGTACGGCTAGATTTTGATCCTGGCCCAACCACCACGGCCCCAGAGGATTCCGAAAACCAGGGTTTGCAGGCTCCGATAAACCGCCATCGCCGCCCACAGGATCGAAAAGCCCAGGTTCAGCACCGGCCCCAACAGGTAGGCCGCCGGCAGGAACAGCAACCATTGCAGGGCGACCGCGACCAGCATCACGACCTGACTGGCGCCGGCGCCGAGCAGCGACTGCATCAGGATCAGGCCGAGACCGTCGACGATGACCGTCAGGCCCACGAACTGCAGCGCCGCATGGCCCAGCGCGATCAGTTCCGGCTCGTGCAGGAACAGGCCCAGCAGCCCATCGGGGAATCCGATCATCGCACCGGCCAGCACCACGAACAGCGGCAGCGCCACCCGGAACGTGTCCCAGGGCCAGCGTGCCGCGTCGCCGGGTTCGCCGCGTCCCAGTGCCTGTGCTGTCAGCGTGGCCGCGGCGATGCCGAAGCCGATCGCCGGCAGCGCCGCCACCAGCGACAGATTGATCAGCACATTGGATACCGCCAGGGGTGCTGTGCCGAGCTGCGAGACGATCCACATCAGGGCGGTCAGGCCCGAGGCGAACAGGAACTGCTGGACCGAGTTGGGCAGGCCGAGCCGCGCCAGCGCCAGCAGTTCCGCGCGGCTGGGCCAGGATTCCAGAAAGCCGGCGCGGCCTGCGAAGCGGCGCGCCATCAGGAAATAGGCGCTGGTGCCGATCAGCAGGCTGACCGTGGTGCCGATGCCGGCCCCCGCGGTGCCCAGCGCGGGAAGCCCGAGCGCGCCGAAGATGAGTACATAACTCACTATGACATTGATGACGTGCATGCCCACCAGCGTGAACAGGTACAGGCGCGCCAGACCCACTGCGCTCCAGTAGCCCCGAAACGAGAAGTTCATGCCCACCGCGACCACGGATAACAGCCGCCACTGCAGATAGGGCGTGCCTTCCGCCAGCACGGCCGGATCGTGGCTGAGCCAGGACAGCAGTGTCGGGGCTGCCACAATCAATGCGATCGACCACGGCAGGCCGAAGGCCAGCGACAGCAGCAGGCCGCCGTTGAGTGGCCGTGCCGTGTCGCTGCGGCGACCTTCGCCATAACGGCGTGCGGCCGTGGCCTGTACCGCAACGGACAAGCCCATGATCGTGGCAAAGGCCATGAAATTGACGAAACCGGCGATGCCGACACCCGCCAGCGCCGGCGCGCCGAGCGCGCCCACCATCCAGGTATCGACGAGATTGAGCAGGTTCTGCGACATCAGCCCGCCGATGATCGGCAAGGCGATCCCCAGAACCGGAGCCGTGCGGTCGCGTGTCGGAAACAGGAGCATGTCTCAGCCTATCGCGAAACGGACGCGCGGACCGTGAAGCCAGCGGAGGCCAACGGTGTTGGTATTGAACGTCGACTGCGGCGATCAGGCGTTTTTGACCATTGTTGCCGCATGCCCCAAGGGCTAGTCTTGGGACTTCGATCAGGGAGTCGTATCTCAAATGGGTATTCGGGGAAGGTTGACGGCCACGGGCCTGGCGCTGCTGACACTGTCGGCCTGCGCCACCAATGAAGCCTTGACCGCTCCGGTGGAAGCCGAATCGGGGACCGTGCCGGTCTATCGCCGCGCCGATGTCGATCGCGACCCGATGGCGAGCAAGGATCGCTCCGGCGACTATCGCGAAATCTATTCCCCGCCCCCACCCCCGCCCCCACGCACCGATGCCGTGCCACAGCGGCCACTGCCGCCCGCACCTGCGCGTCCGTCGGCGCCAGTGGCTTCGGCGAGCCCGGCCAGCGGCCTGGAGTTGCCGGTACTCGCCAAGCCGGGCGAGTGCTATGCCCGCGTGGTGATCCCGGCGCGCTTCGATACCACCAGCGAGCGCGTGCTCAAGTCTCCGCAAAGCGATCGCATCGAAATCGAACCAGCGCGCTACGAGTGGATGGAACAGCGCGTGATGGTCAAGCCGGAAAGCGAGCGCATCATCGAAGTGGCGCCAGCGCAGTACCGCTGGACCGAAGATCGCGTACTGGTCACACCGGCCGGCGAAACGGTCGAGGAAGTGCCGGCCCGGTTTCATTGGGTCGAAGAACGCGAAATGGTCAAGCCGGCCACCCAGGTATGGAAGCCCGGCCGCGGCCTGATCGAGAAGCTCAACGATGCCACCGGCGAGATCATGTGCCTGGTGGAGGTGCCGGCCGAGTACCGCACGATCCGCAAGAAGGTCATCGACGCGCCGGCCACGACGCGTCGCACCGCCACGGCGGCCGAATACAAGATCGTGCGCCGCCAGGAACTGGTGAAGCCGGCGGAAATCCGCCGCGAGACGATCCCCGCACAGTACGAGACCGTACGCGTGCGCAAACTGGTGTCCGCGGCACAGGAACGACGCATCGTCATTCCCGCCGAATATGAAACGGTGGAGCGTCAGGTCGAGGTGGCGTCCAGCCGCCTGGAATGGCGTTCGGTGCTGTGCGAAACCAATGCCACGGCGGATACGATCCGCGATCTGCAGCGCGCACTGGCCAATACCGGCTACTCGCCCGGCAAGATCGACGGCAAGCTCGGTCCGGCCACGATGTCGGCGGTGCGTGCCTATCAGAACAGTGTCGGTCTGGCTCAGGGCGGTGTGACCAGCGAGACCCTCAATCGTCTCGGCGTTTCCCGCTAAGCGCGATGAACCGGTCAGGCCCTAGCCTGCTGGGACCGCGACTGCTGGCCCTCGGCCTGTTCGCGGCCGTGGGGTCGGTCTGGGCTGCGTTCGAGGATGGCGTGCCGCTGCCGCCGGCCGCGCCAGCCGATGCGCAGGCCGGCGAATGCTGGGCGCTGGTGCATGTGCCGCCGAGTTATCGCCCGGTGGAACGCCAGGTTCTGAAGACCGCCGCGAGTACGCGCACCGAATCCATTCCGCCGGTCTACGAGACGCGGACCGAAAAGGTCTGGGGCAAGGCCTATACCCGTACCGTGACGGTGACGCCGGCCGTTACCGAGACCCGCGAAGAACGCACGCTGGTGCGCGAAGCCGGACCTCAGGAAGTCAAGATCGCGGCCCGCTATCGCTGGGTCGACGAGCGCGTTCCGGTCGGCGGCGGAACCGTGGTGCAACCGAACGCCGGCAGTACCGATGCTATGTGTCTGGTCGAGGCGCCGGCCGAATTCCTCGTACAGCGCCGCCGCAAGCTGGTGGAGCCGGCGCGCACCGAGATGCGCGAAATGCCGGCCCAGTACAAGACCGTGCGCGAAAAGCTCGTCGTCAGCGAGGCCGTGACCAAGACGGTGGAGGTGCCGGCCGGTTGGCGTACGCGCCGAATCAAGGAAATGGTCGAGCCGGCGCGCGGGATTCGCGTGGAGGTTCCGGCGGAGTACCGCACCGAGCGCCACGAGGTGCTGGCTCAGCCGGGGCGCGTGGAAGTGCGCGCGGTGTTGTGCGAGACCAATGCCACCCCCGCCCTGGTGCTGGAACTGCAGCGCAATCTCAAGCGTGCCGGCTTCGATCCGGGGCCGGTGGACGGTGTGTTCGGACCGGGTACAGCCGAAGCTCTGCAGGCGTTCCAGCTGCGGCGCGGTTATGCCGTCGGCGGCGTCACCCAGGAAACCGCCGAAGCGCTCGGCGTGAAGCTGGACAGGGTCGCCTCTCGTTAAGCAGCACTGCATCAGCGTCGCGAGCGCGGTCGCCTATGCCGCAGCGGCTTGGCCGCGATCGGGCGCGCTTCAGAACCAGCGCCACTGCAATTCCACGCCGTAACTGCGCTGCGGACCGTAACCACCGTAGACCGTGGTCAGGGCATCCAGGGCGTTGCCGAGCTCATAGGTCTCGTCAGCGAGATTGCGGCCGTACAGCGCGATTTCCCAGCGGTTGTGCTGGCTGCGCAGGCCGATGCGGGCGTCGATCAGGCTGCGGCTGCCGACACGGAACAGCGGCGCGTTCGAGGCGGCCGAATACTGCTCCGAACGGTAGCTCCAGCTAGGGCGAACGAACCATTCGCTGCCACTGGGCCAAGCCAGCGGCGTCCCGTAATCGATGGATAGTCCGGCGGACAGGCGCGGTGCATACTCGGTGCGGTTGCCGTCGTAATCCACGCCGGGGCCGCCGCCGTCCTCGAAACTGCGGTATTGCGCGTGCAGCCAGGCCAGATCCAGATCGATGCGCAGCTTCGTTTGCGGCAGCGCGGACAGCGTCAGTTCGGCGCCGTAGCTGCGGACCTTGCCGGCATTGGTCAGCGTAGGCTGGATGCTCGGCGGATCGCTGCCCGGCACCGGTACGAACTGGCTGACCTGATAGTCCTGATAGTCACTGAGGAACAGGGCCAGCGCGGCGCTGAGGCGCTGATCGAAACCCAGCGCCTTGAAACCGAGTTCGAAACTGTCAGCGGTTTCCTCGTCGAACTCGATGCCGGTGGCCAGCGCCGGCACGGTGATGAAGTCGGCATTGAAACCGCCACTCTTGGCGCCGCGGGCATAGCGGATGTAGAGCATTGTCTGGTCGCCGAGGTGGCGCGTCAGCCCCAGCATCGGTGTCAGCGCCGTTTCCTCGCGCGTGTCGTGATAGCCATCGAGTTCGGCGATCGCGAAATTGATGCCGGCCTGCCCCTGCGAAGACTGGCTGATGTCCAGCGCCTTGCGGCTCAGTGTGAGGCGCGCGCCGGTGTTGAGCGTCCAGAGCGGTGTCAGCGCATAGTCGTAGGCGCCGAACAATGCGTACGACTGCGTCACCACTTCGGCGAGGCTGTCCACCGTCTGCGCCTGCGCGGGGTCCAGGCCGATCAGGAATCCATCCGTGCCGCCGAGCAAGCGACGCTGGTTGCTGGCATCCATCATCGACACGAACAGGCCCGCGACGTAGCGGCCGCGGCGCATCGGGTCGGCGCTGGCCACGCGCAGTTCCTGGCTGAAGGTTTCGTAATCGTCGTGATAGTTCAGCCCCAGCAGGTCGAGCGCGGAGTGATCGACGTCGGCATGCCACAGGCGGTAGGAATCGCGATACGCGGTGATCGAGGTGAACCGCCGCTCGCCGCTGCGGTGTTCGATCGTGGCGGCGACGCCGCCATTGCGATACAGGTCGCGCTCGGCGCGATTGTCGTCGGTGACGAAAGCCTGCATGCCGGCGGGTGATGGCGGCGTGAGCGTGCCGAACGGGCCGGACCGCGCTTCGCCACCCACCTTGTCGGACTCCTGCACGGCGTAGTCGGCCGAGAAATCGAGGGTGGTCCGCGCATCCGGCAGCAGGCGCAGTTGTGCGCGCAGCGCCCGGTCGTCGAGATCGCCGACCTTTTCATCGCGCGTCACGTTGTCGATCGTGCCATCGTGTCGGCGTGCGCTCGCGGCCAGCTTGAGCCGCACGCTAGCGTCGATCGGAAGGTTCAGCATGGCGGCGCTGCGCAGTTCGTCGTCGCTGCCCAGGCCCATCCGCACCGCCGATTCGAAGCGCTCGCCCGGTACCCGCGTGATCAGGTTGATGGCGCCGGATACGGTGTTCTGCCCGTACAGATAGCCTTGCGGCCCGCGCAGCACCTCCACGCGCGCGAGATCGAACAGCAGGGCATCGGCGGCCGGCGGCGTGCCGATGTAGACGCCATCCAGATACACACCGGCGCGCGTGTCGAAACCGACATTGCGTCCGCCACCGCCGACGCCACGAATGTAGACCGTCTGGATCGAGGTGTTGTCGGCCACCTGCAGGCTCGGCACCGCCAGCGACAGATCCGACAGGCTGTCGGTCAAGCGGGCGCTCAGCTCGTCGTGGCGCACCACATCGAGCGCGACCGGCACCTCCAGGGCCGATTCATCGCGACGGTGGGCGCTGACCGTGACGGTTGTCAGTGTCGCGTCGTCGGCATCGAGCGCTTCGGCGCGCGCAGCCGGATTCAGGCCGAACAGGCCCATCATCGCGAAGGGCAGCAGCGGCCGCAGCCGACGGCCGCGAACCCGCGGTTTGCAATACTGACCGGCAGTGGTCATTGGTTGTCCTCTTGGCGTGAACCGACCAGGCCCGAGACCCGGCCGGTTCCGCAGGAACGCGCCTCGTGTCGAGGTTCGTTCCATCCCTGTCGTTATATCCGCTTGTGCGGTGCAGTCATGATCCCACAACGACCATGACGTTTGTCGCGCGAGAGGCCGTTGCATGCGGAGTCGCCCATCGAGCGGGCTTGACCGGCCCCGTCGCTGCCCTAAGATCGCGCCACGACCCTGCCACAGCCGAGCCTCCATGTCCGACCCCTTGCTGACGCCCGCCCAGGCCCGAGTGATCGCCTCACTTGTCGAAAAATCGATCACCACGCCGCAGTACTACCCGATGACCGTCAACGCGATCATGGCCGCCTGCAACCAGAAGACGGTGCGCAATCCGATCATGAGCCTGAGCGAGCGCGATGTCGGCGGCGCCCTGTCGGACCTCGAAAGCATGAAGTTCGCCACGCGCGACGACTACAGCGGGCGCGTGCCGAAGTGGCGTCAGCAGTTTCAGCACCAGATGCTGCTCAAGGCACCGACCATGGCGGTGCTGGTCACGCTGATGCTGCGCGGTCCGCAAACCGCCGCGGAGCTGCGCAGCAACGCCAGCGCCTTGGGTGGCCCGGGCGATGCCGCCGGCGTCGACGAAGCACTGGAGTTGCTGAGCGATCGAGCCGAACCGCTGGTCAAGCAGCTGCCGCGTGCGCCGGGTCAGGCGGCCTCACGCTTCGCTCATCTGCTGTGCGGTGAGGACGCGATTCCTGCCGAACCGGTATCCGGCAGCAGCAGCCGGGGCGGCACTGACAGCGCCGCCCTGCTTGCCCGTATCGACGCCCTCGAAGCACGGGTTGCGGCGCTCGAATCGGAGCGGGACGAGCGATAGACCAGACGGGCCGCTCAAGGCCTGATTCAGGCGCCGCTGGCACCGTCGAGTCCAGACACGAACAGGAGCGAGCCCATGGGCAAGCTGGTTGATGGGATCTGGCAGCAGGCTGGATACGACACCGACAACAACGAGGGTCGCTTCGTGCGCTGGGACTCCTCGTTCCGCGACAGCGTGGAAACCGATCCGGATGCGCGCTATGCGGCTGAACCGGGGCGCTACCGGCTGTACGTGTCGCTGGCCTGCCCCTGGGCGCATCGCACGCTGATCGTGCGCGCGCTCAAGGGACTGGAACAGACGATTCCGGTATCGATCGTCGATCCCTACATGGGTGAGCAGGGCTGGAGTTTCAGCAACGGCCCCGACTGCATTCCCGACCCGCTGTTCGGCGCCCGGCATCTGCATGAACTTTATGTGCGCGCCAAACCGGATTATTCCGGTCGCGTGACCGTGCCGGTGCTGTGGGACACGCGCCATGGCAGCATCGTCAACAACGAATCGGCCGATCTGCTGCGAATGCTCAATCGCGCCTTCGATGCTTACGCCAATCGGGATCTGCACGACCTGTATCCGGCCGAACATCGCGAACAGATCGATGCGGTCAATTCGCGCGTCTACGACCAGGTCAACAACGGTGTCTACAAGGCCGGCTTCGCGACCACGCAGACGGCCTACGAGGAAGCGGTCGCTGAACTGTTCTCAGCGCTCGACTGGTTGGAAACCCACCTCAAGGACCGCGACTGGCTGGTCGGCGAGCGGCTTAGCGAGGCCGACATCCGTCTGTTCACCACGCTGATCCGCTTCGATGCCGTCTATCACGGCCACTTCAAGTGCAATCTGCGGCGGATCAAGGACTATGCGCGGCTCGAAGCCTATCTGGAGCGCCTGTACGCGATTCCGCAGATCGGCAGCACCGTGAACTTCCGGCACATCAAGCAGCACTATTACAGCAGCCACAGGCAGATCAATCCTAGCGGCATCGTGCCGGCCGGGCCGATCCTGCCCTTTCTATAACGTGAATCTCGCGTAGCGAGTCCATTACCCCTCGCCCACGAAGTGGGAGCGGGTGGTGGGGAGAGGGCGCTTCCAGCCTGGCACGAGGAGTCATGCCGGACGTGTCGGCATGACTCCTGACGATCAGATCCTCATCAATCGCCGCGACTCAGCGATCCGACTCGTCGGCCTTCATCGTCTGCTTCACCAGATTCGCAAGCCCGGCGATCCGGCCGCGTGAAGCCGGCGGCAGGCGCTGGTATTCGAAGTAGCCGCCGCCGAAGGCGTAGGACACGGCCAGCGGACCGGGTGGTATCGCCGCGTCGATTTCGGCCAGCGCCGCTTCGCGCTGCGGGCCGCGCAGACGTGCGAAGACTGCGCGAAACGCCTGGTCCATGCGCTCGCTGCGTGCCACGGCGGCGGGTGCGCGTAATTCCAGGATCGTCTCGAAACGCGGGTCCAGTTGCAGATCGTCGGCCAGAAACACTTCGCGGCCGGTGGCGCCGAGCTCCTGCATCGGGAAGGTCTCGACCAGGGCGCCGACGTCCGACAGGTGCAGCGGCACCGGCGCGGCCCGCGGCGCCGCGCGCGCATAGGCCTGACGGATCACCTCGGTGCAGTACAGACGCTGGCTGTCGTCGAGGATCAACCTGAAGTCGTACCAGAGATCGTCCGCGACGCGTTCGCTGGCGTCGGTGTAGGCGGCGACGGCGGCCTGCTGCGCAATCTCGGGGACGCGATGTCGCAGTACCGCGAAACGCACGAATGGCTTGTCCAGCCATTCCTCCAGTGCTTCGGTGCGGACACCGTCGCCGGCCAGTGCCTCGACCACGTCGAGCGTGCGCCATACCGGTGCGAGACCGATGATCGCCGCATGCGAGAAATCGCTGCCGGAGAGGCCGATCTGGCCGACGGCCGCCGACACCACCTGTGGGCTGCGCAGCAGCAGCACGTCGCCGGCCTTCAGTTCGAGTTGCGGCGCCTGTTGGCGCAGCGCCTCGGCGATCGTGGTCCCCTCGTCGAATGCGGCCAGTTCCGCCCGATCGCCGAGCCGGCGAAGCGCGTGCAATCGAGCGCGCAGGCCGGGCATGCAGGCCGGGTCGGCCGTACCGGCGGCCTCGCCGAGTTCACGAAAAGCTTGCGAAAGCACGGCCTCGTCGATGGCGACGTCCGGCGTTTCCGAGGCCGAATCGAGCCGTGCGTCGGCCGAAGACGCGCATTCACCGGCCGTGGCCGTGTCGGGCGGGATGGTGGGCGCATTCTCGAAGCCGGGCCTTGCCTGTTCCTGCGCCGATGCGGCGAAGCCGGCCAGCACCGTGCAGGCGGCAAGGATGCATCCGGTCGTGTTTTTTCGAAGCTTCGCCATCAGCGTCCGCATTGTGGTTTCGCGGACTCACGCGCAGCAAGAATCCCGCCCGCGACGGCGCATGGTGTGTCCGTGCTCCGAATATTTCCAGACAGGCGATCACTTGATTCATGCCGATTGACCACAACACATTCGACCAGTTCTGGGTGCTGATCTGCGCCGTGCTGGTGGTGTCGATGCAGGCCGGCTTCACCTGTGTCGAGTCCGGTCTGGTGCGCGCCAAGAACAGCATCAACGTGGCGTTCAAGAATCTCATCGATTTCTGTATCGCCTCGGTCCTGTTTGGCCTGGTCGGTTTCGGCCTGATGTTCGGTGCCAGCTGGCACGGCCTCGTGGGCACCACGCCGGATATGCTGTTCGGCGAGGTGTCGCCGTGGATGTACGTGTTCTTCATCTTCCAGCTCGCGTTCTGCGGCACCGCCACGACCATCGTCTCCGGCGCCGTTGCCGAGCGCATGCGGTTCTCGGCGTATTGCGTGTCGGCACTGGTGGTGTCGATGCTGGTCTACCCTGTGATCGGCCACTGGGCCTGGGGTGGCGCGCTCGAAGGGACCGCCAGCGGCTGGCTGGCGCAGCTCGGCTTCATCGACTTCGCCGGGTCCACCGTGGTGCATTCGGTCGGCGGCTGGGCCTCGCTGGCCTGCCTGATGATCATCGGCCCGCGGGTCGGTCGCTTCGGGCCGAACGGCCGGCCGATCGAGGGTCACAACCTGCCGGTGGCGACGCTGGGCGTGTTTCTGCTGTGGGTCGGCTGGTTCGGTTTCAATGGCGGCAGCACGCTGGGTTTCACCGCCGACGTGCCGCTGATCATCGTCAATACGGCGCTCGGCGCCGCGGCCGGCGGCATCGCTGCCGGAGTGTTGACCTGGCGGACGATGGGCCGGCCGGCGGTGGACAAGATCATGAACGGCGTGCTTGCCGGCCTGGTCGCGATCACCGCCAACTGTCATATCGTGTCGCCGGCCGCGGCCTTGCTGGTGGGCGCCGTTGGCGGTCTGGTCTGTGTGCTCGGCATGCAGATGCTGGAACGCCTGCAGATCGACGACGCGGTCGGCGCGGTGCCGGTGCATCTGTTCGCCGGTGTCTGGGGCACCCTGGCCGTGGCCCTGTGCGCGCCGGACGGAAGCTGGGGCGAAGGCGTGTCGCGCTGGCAGCAACTGCAGATTCAGGCCCTGGGCGTGAGCACGATCGGCCTGTATTCCTTCGGTGTCTCCTATGTGCTGCTGAAGCTGGTCAACCACTTTCTGCCCCTGCGGGTCAGCGAGGACGACGAGCGCATCGGGCTCAATATCGCCGAACACGGTGCCAGCAGCGCGGTGTTGGATCTGATCGTGCAGATGGACCGTCAGGCGCGGCGCGGCGAGTTCTCACAGCACATCGAAGTCGAGCCGGAAACCGAGGCGGCGCGCATCGCGATGTTCTACAACGCGGTGCTCGACAAGTTCTCGCTGGAAACCGATCGACGGCAGATGGCGCTGAAGAAGTTGGCGCAGCTCGCCAACTACGACACCCTGACGGGGCTCGGCAATCGCCGCCTGTTTCAGGAGGCGCTCAATCGTGCGGTGTTGCGCGCGCAACTCAAGGGTACGCGTGGTGCGATGCTGTATATCGACCTCGACGATTTCAAGCGCATCAACGATCGTTTCGGCCACGCTGCCGGCGACGCCCTGCTCAAGCATGCGGCCGCGCGCATGGCAGAGATCGCCGAGGCGCACGATGTGCTCGCGCGTATCGGCGGCGACGAGTTCGCGCTGCTGCTGGAAACGATCGCCGACACCGAGCAGGCGGTCGGCGTCGCGGAGCGTTTGCTGGCGGCGCTGTCGCAACCGTTTCCGGTACGCGAACACAGCCTGCGGGTGCATGCCTCGGTCGGCATCAGCACCTTCGACGGCCGCGACGGCGACGGTGCCGCGGTGACCCAGCGCAGCGACGAGGCGATGTATACCGCCAAGCTCGCGGGCAAGGGCGGCGTGCGCGTCTATGCCCTGGACCCGGACGAGTTTGCACCGGTGGTTTGAACAACTGAGCCGGCGCAAAGGCCGGCTCAGTTGTGACGCTCAGATCCGGCGGTGCCTCAGGTTTCCCAGCCGCATTCGCGGCCTTCGTTCTGTTCCTTGAGATAGTTCATCAGCGGCTCGAAGTATTCGATGATCGCGCTGGCGTCCATTTCGCGCGTGCCGGTCAGCTTCTCCAGGGCGTCCTGCCAGGGCTGGGATGCGCCGAGTGACAGCATCTCCTCGAACTTCTTGCCGACTTCCTTGTTGCCGTAGATGTCGCAGGCATATAGCGGGCCGTCGAAATCGGAGGCCTCGCACAGCGCGCGCTGGAACTGGAACTGCAGGATGAACGCCAGGAAATAGCGCGTGTACGGCGTGTTGCCGGGGATGTGGTACTTGGCGCCCGGGTCGAAATCCTGCTCGTTGCGCGCCATCGGCGGCGCCACGCCCTGATAGCGTTCGCGCAGTTCCCACCAGCCGCGGTTGTAGTCCTCCGGTGCGATCTCGCCGGAGAACACCTTCCAGCGCCATTGGTCGACGAGCTTGCCCCAGGGCAGGAACACGATCTTGTCGAGCGCCAGCTTCATCTGTGAATTGATGACGGCGTGCTCGTCTTCGGAAACCTGGTCGATCAGGCCGATCGTCTTCATGTGCTGCGGCGTCAGCGACAGCGTGATGGTGTCGCCGATCGCCTCGTGGAAGCCGTCGTGCGCTCCGGTCTGGAACAGCGGCGGCAGATCGTTGTAGGCCAGGTAGTAGTAGATATGACCGAGTTCGTGATGGATCGTGTAGAGCTGCTCCTCGTCCGGCTCGATGCACATCTTGATGCGCACGTCGCCTTCCATGTCGACATCCCAGGCGCTGGCATGGCAGACCACGTCGCGGTCGCGCGGCTGCGTCAGCAGGGATTTCTTCCAGAACGATTCCGGCAGCTCCGGCATGCCCAGCGAGGTGTAGAAGTCCTCGGCGATCTTCGTCATCGCCACCGAGCTGTCGGCGTCGGCCTGATGTCCGATTTCGGCCAGGTCCTCGGGAGTCGGCTGGCCGTTGAACTCGCCGAGGCGCTTTTTGTAGGCCTCGTTGCGGCGCTTCTTCAGCGCACTGCTCACGTCGAGATCGCCGACGCCGGGATAGGGCTGTACTTCCGGATAGATGTTGCTCCACTGCTGTGCCCACATATTGCCGAGCAGATGGGACGGAATCAGGCCGTCGGCAGGCACTTCGTCCGGATACTGCTCGTGCAGTTCGGCGCGCACATAGCAGTGCAACTGGTCGTACAGCGGCTCCACCTGCGACCACAGCCGTTCGGTCTCGGCCTCGAATTCGGTGGGGCTCATGTCGTAGCCGGAGCGCCACAGTTCGCCGGCGTCGGCAAAGCCCTGTTCGCGCGCGCCTTCGTTGACCAGTTCGACGAAGCGCTGATAGTCCTTGCGGATCGGTCGGGCGGTTTCGTGCCAGCCGGCCCAGGCGTCCGCGCGGGCCTGCGGCGAGGCTTCGGGATCGTCGATGATCTTTTCGATCTGCTGCAGGCTCAGGCATTCCTGATTGCCGGTGGCGCCCTCATGACACCACTTGCCGGCGCCGTAGTTGGCCTCCATCTTCGCCGCGATCTTCGCCAGTTCCTCGCGCTTGCCGGCGTCGGAAGGCGCGGGCATCGAGGTCAGCAGCTTGAGCAGCTTGATCGAGCGGCCGGTCTGCGCCGACATCTCAACGTCGTTGTAGGCCTTGGCCGCTTCCAGTTTTTCGCTGAGCCAGCCCAAGGAGCGCTCGGTGGCCTTGGAGGCCAGCAGCTGGGTGTCGTCGGTGATGTAAGTTGCGGCGGCCCAGTAGGCGGCGTTGTCGATCGGCGCCTGCTTCTTCATCTCGCTGCTGATCTGTTCGACGAAGCGGTCAGCATCGGCGCTGCCGAGCTTCTGCGTTTTCGCGGGAACGGGTGTTTCGGGACCTTCCGGTTCACCGCAGGCGCTGAGGCCGGCGGCAAGGACTGTCGCGGCGAAGACAGTCGTGGGGATCACGGCTCGCAGACCGGTACGCATGGCTAGACTCCCTGAATTGATTTGGCTGCTGCGGACGGCAGCGATGGTTCGGTGCGTCCGGTCCTGCGAGGCGCCTGGCCTCGACCCCGGACTGGCGGACGCATGCTGCGATGATGCGCCGCGCCTTCAGACCGTCGCAAGCAGCCAGCGGAAGCCGAGTACGGCCAGTGCCACGATCGCCGACACCAGAACGGCGAGACCGCCGAAGTTGATCAGGCGTCGCCGCGGCGTTGTCGCTGGCGTTTGCGCCTGCCGGTCCAGGTGCTGTTCCAGCAGCCTGGAATTGCGCAGATTGGCCTTGTAGCCAAAGTCGAACAGATCGCCCAGCACCGGGATCAGGCCGATCAGGGCGTCCAGCGCCAGGTTCAGCAGCATCCGCAGGATCACTGCGCCAGGCGCGCCGACGCGCACCGCCTCGAACACGATCGACGCGGATAGCAGCAGGCCGACCACGTCACCGACCATCGGGATCAGTCCGATGATCGGTTCGAGACCGATGCGGATTCGAGTGCCGGGGATGCGGAAGGCAGCATCCAGCCAGTTCGCGAGTCCACGAACCCGGCTGCGTGCGGCCTCAAGCTCCTGGGGGGAGGGTTGCTTGGACGCCATGGCCACATTATTGGCCGAAGTTGCGCAAATTGTCTGCGATGCGATCGGGACGGTCGACGCCGCAGCGGCGGTTAACGGGCGCGGTGGACGAACCGTTACACTGCGCATCCGCGCGCGCCCTTGGGGGGGCGTGTGCGATCTATACCAAGCCTTCCAGACTCCGCCGTCCAGAGCCGCGATCAGAGCGAATAGCCGCCATGACCTTCATTGCCCGCCTCCTGTACTGGCTGTGCTGGTGTCTGTTCCGGCCGTTCCTGCTGTGGGTGCGGTACAAGACGGCGCCAGCCGATGTGCAGCAGCATCTGGCGCTGGACCTGTCGCGTCCGATCTGCTTCGTATTGCCGGTCCGCTCGTGGACCGACCTGTTCGTGCTGCAGTCGCTGTGCAAACGTCTCAAGCTGCCGGTGCCGTATCGCAGCGGGCGCGATCTGCCGGCCCCCGGCCGCCCCGCGGTGCTGTATCAGCCTGCACTCCAGGAGAACCGTCCGCAGACGCGCGCGCTGGAACAGCTCATGGGCGATGCCGTGACCACGCTGGACTACGACGTGCAGCTGGTGCCGGTGTCGGTGTTCTGGGGGCGCGACCCAGGCTCCGAAACCTCCCTGTTCAAGTTGCTGTTCGCCGACAGCGTGCAGGCCGGTCGCGTGCGCAAGCTGTTCATCGTGCTGGCCAATGGCCGCAGCGTGCTGCTCAACGTCGGCAGCCCATTGTCGTTCAAGCAGTTCATGCGCGGCGAGCAGGATCCGAAGCGGGCGATGCGCAAACTGTCACGCCTGTTCAATCTGCATTTCCTGCGCGCCCGTTCAGCCACGCTGGGGCCGAGCCTGCTGCAGCGCACGACCATGATCCGCAGCCTGCTGGGCGCGCAGCAGGTGCGCTTGGCGATCGAAGCCGAGGCGCGCGAACGCGGCATCACCCTGGACCAGGCGCAGGCGCGCGCGCGCAAGATCGCGGACGAGATCACGGCCGACTACAGTTCGTCCTGGCTCAAGCTGCTGGACCTGATCCTGACGCCGGTATGGCATCGTATCTTCGCCGGCATCGAGGTCCGTGGCCTCGAGCGGGTGCGTGAAATCGCACAGGGCCACGAAATGCTGTACCTGCCCTCGCACCGCTCGCATCTGGACTATCTGCTGGTCAGCTACACGCTGTATCACTCGGGTCTGGCGCCGCCGCACATCGCCGCTGGCGTGAACCTCAACTTCTGGCCCGTGGGCGGCCTGTTGCGTCGCGGCGGCGCCTTTTACATGCGCCGCAGCTTCTCCGGCGAAAAGCTGTATTCGACGATCTTCCGCACCTATGTCGACGCGTTGATCAAGCGCGGCTATTCGATCAGCTTCTATCCTGAAGGCACGCGCTCTCGCAGTGGCCGCCTGCTGCAACCCAAGACCGGGCTGATGGCGATGGTGGTCGAATCCGCACTGCGCCAGCGCGCGCGCAAGGTCATGATCGTGCCGGTCTATCTGGGCTACGACAAACTGGCGGAAGCCAACAGCTACGCCAAGGAACTCGGTGGCGGCGGCAAGAAGAAGGAATCCGCGCAGGGGCTGCTCAAGGCCACCAAGATTCTCAACAAGTCCTTCGGCCGCGCCTACATCAACTTCGGCGAACCGATCCGGCTGGCGGATTTCGCCGACCAGCAGCTGCCGGACTGGCGGCAGTCGTTCGGCAGCGATGTCGAGCCGCAGCGGCCGACCGGTTACACGCAGGCGGTCAACAGGCTCGCCAAGGAAACGATGCGGCGGATCAACGACGCCGCCGTTGCCTATCCGGTGGCGCTGACCTCGGTGGCGATCCTGGCGGCGCCGCAACGCGCCGTCGCCGAGCAGGATCTGGTGCGGCAGATCGGCTATCTGGTGAACTGGTTGCAGCGCCATCCGTATTCGAGCGAGGTCATCCTGCCGGTCGCGGAACCCCGCGAGATCCTGGATTGGGCGGCGCCAATCGCACGCCTGTCACGCATTCCGCACACTTGGGGCGATCTGCTGTGGGCCGACGGCAAGATCGCGCCGCAGTTGACCTACTACCGCAACAACGTGCAACACCTGTTCGCGCTGCCGTCGTTGGTCGCCAATCTGTTCCGGGCGCGCTTCCAGGTTTCGGAAGACACCGTCGTGGCCGGCGCGCGCGCGCTGTATCCGTTTCTGCGCACCGAGTTCTTTTTGCATTGGAAACGCGAGGAACTGGAGGCCGAGGTTCGCAGCGTGATCGCAACAATGCTTGATCTGGGCCTGCTGATCCGGGCGGACGACGGCTTTCTGCAACGCCCCGAAGTCAACAGCGCCGCGTTTTCCTCGCTGGCGATGCTCGGTCGCGTGCTGTCCGAGACCCTGGAGCGCTACTGCATGACGACGCTGCTGCTCGCTGCGGACCGTCGCCTGGGCTCGATTCCCCGTGCCGGTTTCGAGGAGGACTGTCGCCTGCTCGCCGAGCGCGCGGCGGTGCTGACCGGGCGCATGGCACCGGAGTTCTTCGACAAGTCGCTGTTCCGCGGCTACGTCAGCACCCTGATCGAACTCGGCGTGGTTCGCGAGGATGAGGAACAGGTGCTGCATGTGGACGCGCGCATCGACGGTATCGCCGAACGCGCGCTCGATCTGCTGGGCGGTGATGCGCAGCAGACGATTCTGCAGCTGCTGTCCAGCCGCCGCGCCCCCGCCGCGGCGAATCCGGTATAGTTTTGCGCCCATCGGGAGCCTGTGGCTCCTGTTTTCATCACGATTTCAACGTGAATTTGCGAATTATCTCCCCCAATTAAAGGTCGGATACATGACGAAGAAAGCGTACGTCGTCGCCGTGCTCGCGTCGCTGTGGCTGCTTGGCTGCAACCCCAACGGAACCGACGCAAAGGAACAGGACATGTCCTCGGACACTCTGGAAACGGACCAGCAGAAGCTCGGTTACGCGCTGGGCCATGACCTGGCGCGTTCGCTCGAGAACGCCAAGGACGAGATCGACACGGCCGCGCTCAAGCGCGGTATCGACGACGCCTTCAGTGGCCAGGAGCCGCTGATGGACGAAAAGTCCCGCGAAGAGGTCAAGACCGCTGTTGCCAAGCGTCTCCAGGAGCAGGCCGTGAAGAAGCATGACGAAGAAGCCCAGGCCAACCTCGACAAGGGCGAAGCCTTCCTGGCCGAGAACGCCAAGAAAGATGGCGTGATGACCACCGACAGCGGCCTACAGTACGAGGTCATGACCGCCGGTGAGGGCGACAACCCGACGGCGCAGGACAAGGTCACGGTCAACTACAAGGGCACGCTGATCGACGGCACGGTATTCGACAGTTCCTACGACCGCGGCGAGCCGGTCACGTTTCCGCTGTCGAACGTGATCAAGGGCTGGACCGAGGGCGTGCAGCTGATGAAGCCGGGCGCCAAGTACAAGTTCTTCATCCCGTCCGAACTCGCCTATGGCGAGCGTGGTGCCGGCGGCCGCATCGGGCCGAACGAGGCGCTGGTGTTCGAAGTCGAGCTGCTTGAAGTTGAGAAGGCCGCCGCGACCGAATAAGGTCTGCGTGTCGAAAAAGGGGCGTGATCGCGAGATCACGCCCCTTTTTCGTTGCGGTGCCCTGTGCTCAGGCTGCGATATCCGGGGGTGTCTCGGCGAGACGCTGTACCTGTTCCAGCCTCAGCCGTTTCATCGGCTGTCCGTCGGTCGGTGACAGCGGTGCGCGTCGCTCCCGGCCATCGGTGAAGATGGCGATGTCCACGCCGATGTCGCCGGCCATGAAGCTCAGCATCGGGACGTCTTCGCAGCGCCCGTCGGAATAGCGGTAGCGCCGCTCACCGATCTTGTACGGAATGCCACGGTTGCCGAAGAAGATGTCGAATTGCTCGGCTGAATCGGCGAAACCGTGGAGCTGCACGCGGTGTGCGTCGGTGGTGGCGCCGGTGGCGACGGCACCAACCAGGCGAACGTCGAAATCGCGCAGCAGTTGCATCGCCTTGATTGCGGTCTGGCGCATCCGCGTCAGGCGCAGCGCGTATTCGCGGCCGCCGAAGATGCGCTGGTACTCGATCACGGCCTGCTGGATGTCGGCGTTGGCGGGCATCGCACATTTTGCGCCGAGCCCAAGCCGCCCCGCAGCCTTGAGTTTGGCGGCGCGATAGTCGGCGAGCTGTTCCTCGCAGATGATGCGCGCGGCCTCCTGGATCAGGGCGCGGCGTTCGAAGCCAAGGGCACGCTTGCTCACTGGCACGACTCCGGTTCGGGAACACGCTGAATCTACGGAAGCCAGCCCCGCGGCGTCAAACCGGCGGCATGGCGATGCCGGGCGTACGTCCGATGCCCACGCCTCAGAACAGACTGTCCTCCATTGGCCGGGGCTCCTCGTCGAGGGGCTCCATCAGGTCCGGATCGTAGGGTTCGGAGCGCATCGGTGCCTCGTCGTAGCGTCCGGCCGGCGGGCTGGGTTCGGCGTCGCCGTAGTCATCGCCATTGCCGGAGGCGCCGCCACCACCACCACCACCGGGACCGAAGGGGTTGTAGGGGTCGCTGTCATATGGATTGGCGCTGCCAGCGTTGTCCGGCTCCGGAATGTTTTCCGAAGGGACGATTTCGAAGATCGCATCCGGATCGCCAGCGGCGGCGAGCTTGCCGTTCTCCGGATTGATGCGCACGGTGGCCAGCCCTGGGGGGCGTTCGCGCGTGGCTTCGGGAATGCCGTCGAGCGCAACCCGCATGTACTGGACCCAGGCCGGCAGTGCGGCACGTCCGCCGTACTCGCCACGCCCCAGCGGCGTGGGCTGATCGAAGCCGACCCAGACCGCGGCCACCAGCGAGGGCTGGTAGCCGAAGAACCAGGCATCGGTCGCGTCATTGGTGGTGCCGGTCTTGCCGGCGATGTCGTTGCGGCCGAGTTCGCGCGTGCGATAACCGGTGCCACGACGGGTCACGTCCTGCAGCATGCTGTCGGCGAGATAGATCAGGCGCGGGTCGACGACGCGCGGCGCCAGCGGCGGAGCTGCGGCGTCATCAGCCATGGACGCTTCCGCTTCGGTCGGGCGCATCGCGCCGGGTGCCTGGGTCGTCGCCTGTGGATCATCGGTTTCGGGCGCTGTCTGCGCCTCGGCCATGGCGGCCTGGGCCTGGGCATCGGCACATTCGGGGCAGGCGACCACCGGTTCGGCCTTGAACAGTTCCTCGTCGTGCGGCCCGCGAATCTCGCGGATCCAGTACGGCTCGATCAGGAAACCGCCGTTGGCGAACACGCTGAAGCCGCGCGCCATTTCCATCGGCGTGAAGGTCGGCGTGCCCAGCGCCAGGGTGAGGTCGTGCGGCATGCGCGCTTCGTCAAAACCGAAGCGCGAGATGAAATCGCGGGCATAGTTGATGCCGATGGCCTGCAGCAGCCGGATCGACACCAGATTGCGCGAATGCACCAGGGCCTCGCGCATGCGTGTGGGGCCGTAGAACTTGCCGCTGTCGTTCTTGGGGCGCCAGGCATCCTCCAGCAGCGGATCGTCGAACACCACGGGCGCGTCGAGGATCACCGAGGCCGGTGTGAAGCCGGCCGACATCGCGGCCGTGTAAAGGAATGGTTTGATGCCACTGCCCGGCTGTCGCCGCGCCTGGGTCGCGCGATTGAACTTGCCAGTGAAGAAGTCATAGCCGCCGACCAGTGCCTGGACGGCGCCGTCGTGCGGATCGAGCGAGACCAGCGCGCCCTGCACCTCGGGCACGGCTGAGAGCCGCCAGGATTCACCGTCGCGATGCAGACGGATCACGTCACCGGCGGTGAGTGCGTTCTTGGACGACAGGGCCGCCCATTCGAGACCGTCCTCGCCCACGCTGACGACCTCGCCGTTCGGCAGCATCGCGCGCAGCTGCTGGTCCGCATAGCGGATGACGGCAGCCGCGGGCAGCTCGGCGACCCGTGGCTGCTCGTTCAGGGCCGCGGCCACCGCTTCGCGGGCCGATTCGGGGTCGGTGGCGAGCTGCTGGGTCAGGGCTTGTGGAAGACGGCCCTCGGGGCCGGAATAGCCGTGCCGTTCCTGATAGTCGAGCAAGGTCTTGCGCAGCGCCGCCACGGCGGCGAGCTGCCGCTTGGAATTCAGGGTGGTGATGACGGAATAGCCGCCGGTGTAGGTGTCGTCACCGAAACGGGCCACGGCGTCGGCGCGCGCCATTTCCGCAACGTAGTGTGCGTCGATATCCACGGCACGCGGCCGGAACTCGGCATGGACCGGTTCGGCGCGTGCGATCTGGTATTCGTCGCGCGAGATTCGGCCGATATCGAGCATGCGGCCGAGCACGTAGTTGCGACGTTCCTCGGCGCGCACCGGATTGTCGATCGGGTTGTCGCGCGAGGGTGCTTTCGGCAGCCCGGCCAGCACCGCGCACTGCGACAGGCTGAGCTCGCCCACGGACTTGCCGAAGTAGATCTGGGCGGCGGCGCCGACGCCATAGGCGCGTTGCCCGAGGTAGATCTTGTTGAGATAGGTTTCGAGGATCAGCTGCTTGCCGAGTTCGCGCTCCATGCGCAGGGCCAGCAGGATTTCCTTGAACTTGCGGGTGTAGGTCCGCTCGTTGCTGAGGAAGTAGTTGCGCGCCAGCTGCATGGTGATGGTGCTGCCGCCCTGGGTCTTGTGGCCGGTCAGCACCAGATTGACGCCGGCACGCAACAAGCCGCGCCAGTCGACGCCGGGGTGCTCGAAGTAGTGTTCGTCCTCGGCGGCGATGAAGGCGTACATCAGTTGTGGCGGCAGATCGGCGTAGGCCACCGGCGCCCGGCGCTCGGCACCGAATTCGCCGATCAGCTTGCCGTCTTCCGTGAAGATGCGCAGCGGCACCTGCAGTGGCAGGCTCTTGATCTCCTCATTGCTGGGCAGTTCGTCGGCGTAAATCGCCTTGCCGACATAGAAGGCGGCAACGGCACTCAGGCCTGCAAGCAGGGCGAGGATCAGCAGGACCAGGCCGGTCCAGAAGGCGATTCTTCCGGTGTTCATTGTTCGATTGTGTTCCACCGGACTAGTGCGGCGGCATCTTTGGGAGGTCGATCAGATAGTTGGACGCGCAACTTAGCGTTGCTTTGAGGCAATCTTCCGTTATATTAGGACTCCGTCGGGGAGGCGTCACCATGGCTGTAAACAGACCTTGTGGGCGCGTCGGGACCATATGGGCATAACTCAGTCTTTATTCGGGGGGGGCAACCAAGAGCTGCTGGGACTGGACATCAGTTCGAGCGCGGTCAAGCTATTGGAGCTCTCGCGCCGGGGTGAGCGGTATCAGGTC
This sequence comes from Gammaproteobacteria bacterium, assembly GCA_022599775.1. Taxonomy (GTDB): domain Bacteria; phylum Pseudomonadota; class Gammaproteobacteria; order Nevskiales; family Nevskiaceae; genus Banduia. Next base: position 9,286 of record JAHZLQ010000071.1, on the reverse strand, counting down.
GAAGCCTATGCGGTCGAGACCTTACCAGCCAACTCGATCGCCGATAAACAGATTTCAGACATCGACGCCGTCGGCGAGGCGATCGGCCGCGCCGTTTCGCGCGCCGGCACGCGCACGCGCCAAGTCGCCGTGGCGGTGTCCGGGTCGTCCGTCATCACCAAGCTGATCGCGATGCCGGCGAGCCTGTCCGAAATGGACATGGAAGAGCAGATCAAGGTCGAGGCGGATCAGTACATCCCGTACCCGATCGACGAAGTCAACATCGATTTCCAGATTCTCGGACCCACCGAGGGTGGTGGCGGCACGGTCGACGTGCTGCTGGCGGCCTGTCGCCAGGAACAGATCGAAACCCTGTCCGCGGCGCTGGCGATCGCCGGGCTCACACCCAAGGTGGTGGATGTCGAGTCCTATGCGATGGAGAACGCCTGCCAGTTCCTGACGCATCAGATGCCCAACCGGGGTCAGGGCCGCACCGTGGCCGTGGTGGACATGGGCGCGACCACCACCTCGGTGATCGTGCTGCACGACCTGCACACCATCTACACGCGCGACCAAGCCTTCGGCGGCAAGCAGCTTACCGAAGACGTGATGCGGCACTACGGCATGGTGTTCGACGAGGCAGCCAAGGCCAAGCGCTTCGGCAATCTGCCGGAGTCCTACTTCACCGAGGTGCTGCCGTCGTTCATCGGCGACATGGCGCAGCAGATCGACCGCAGCCTGCAGTTTTTCTTCGCGTCCTCGTCGCAGTTCAATTCGATCGACCAGATCATTCTCGCCGGTGGCTGCGCGCAGGTGCCGGACGTCGACAAGGCGCTCGAAGAGCGTCTGCACATTCCCACGGCCGTCGCCACGCCGTTTTCGCAGATGACGATCGCTGCGCGCGCCAAGCCGGCCACGCTGGCGAAGGATGAATCTTCCCTGCTGATCGCCTGCGGACTCGCGTTCCGCGCTTTCGATCCGCCGGTCTGAGGGGCACGACCATGGCCACCCGGATCAATCTTCTCGATTGGCGCAGCGAGCGCCGCGAGCGCCGCAAGAAGCAGTTCGTGGTCATGATGGGCATAGGCTTGGGCGTGGGCGTCGTGGTGGTTGGCATCGCCCTGTTCCTGATGAAAAGCACGATGGCCTACCAACAGTCACGCAATGATTTCCTCAAGCAGGAGATCACCGCGGTCGACCAGAAGATCAAGGAAATCCAGGAACTCGAGCGCGTCAAGGAAAACCTGCTGGCGCGCATGCGGGTGATCGAGCAATTGCAGGCTTCGCGTTCCGCCACCGTGCATTTTTTCGATGAAATCGTCAGCACCCTGCCGGACGGCGTGTACCTGACCGCGGTCAAGCAGCAGGGCAGCGGCGTGACCATCGACGGCATCGCCGAATCCAATGGCCGCGTCTCGACCTACATGAAGAATCTGGACGCCTCGGACTGGTTTGCGGACCCGCGCCTGGTGGTGATCAAGACCACCGAGCAGAACCGCCTGCGCCAATCGGAATTCACGCTGCAGGTCACCAACCTGACCAAGCCCGGTGCGCCCAAGACCGACGATTCCGAGGTGCTGCAATGAACCTCCAGGATCGGTTCGACGAACTGCGTTCAATCGACGCGCAGAATCCCGCCGCTTGGCCGGACTGGGTGCGCATTGCCGCCGCCGTTCTGGCCGGCGTGCTGGTGATCGCTGCCGGCACTTGGTTTTTTATCAAGCCCAAGACCGAAGAGATCGAGCTGGCGCGCGCGCAGGAGGTCAAGCTGCGCCAGGACTTCGAGACCAAACAGCGCAAGGTCGCGGCGCTCGATGCCTACAAGGAACAGCTCGCCGAGATGGAGCGCTCCTTCGGCGACATGCTGCGCCAGCTGCCGTCCAAGGCCGAGGTCGCCAATCTGCTCAACGACATCGCGCAGACGCGCGTCGCCGCCGGGCTCGAAGAAGAGCTGTTCCAGCCGCAGAGCGAGATCACCAAGGAGTTCTACGCCGAGATCCCGAACCGGATCCTGGTGGTGGGCGACTACAACGAGATGGGCAACTTCGTCAGTGGCGTCGCCGCCCTGCCGCGCATCGTCACGATCGAGAACGTGGAAATCCGCCCGGCCAACGCTCCGGGCGGCAACGCGCCCAGGAACTCGCCGGCGAACAGCGGCGATCTGCGCATGACCGCCACCGCCAAGACCTACCGGTATCTGGACGAGGCGGAAATCCAGGCGCAGCAGGCGGCGGCCAAGCCGCGCGGAGGCCGACGGTGAACCGCGCGCGCGTCTGTGTGCTCTTGGCACTGCTGCCGGCCGCGCTGCTGAGCGCCTGCTCGCGCGACATGAGCGATCTGCAGCAATACGTGGCCGAGGTCAAAGGGCGCAAGACACGCGCGATCGAGCCCATCCCGCAGATGGAGCCCTATGTGGCGTTCGCCTATACCGACTCCGAGCGGCGCGATCCTTTCGTCAAGGTCGAGCCCGAAGGCGGACCGGCTGACAGCCCGCTGTCCGCCATCCGTCCGGATTTGAAGCGCAACCGCGAGCCGCTGGAGGAATATCCGCTCGACAGCCTGCGCATGGTCGGCGTGATCGAGGCGGGACAGCGCAGCTTTGCCCTGATCAAGGCACCGGATTCAGTCATTCATCGCGTGACCGCGGGAGACCATATCGGCCAGAACTTCGGAGAGATTCTGAAGATCAGCGAAACCGAAGTCAGTCTTCTGGAGATCATTCCCGACGGCTTTGGTGGCTGGATGCAGCGGCCGGCCGTACTTGCCGTGTCGGAACCCTGAGTCGTAGTCATGAAAAATCGCATCCCATCATTCGCATTCGTGGCTCTGGCGCTGCTGGGGAGTCTCGCGCTTCCGGCTTCGGCAGCGACGTCCCGCGCGCTGCAGTCGATCGACTTCTCGCTGGCCGACGGCGAGCGCGTGCTGATCACCTTGACGCTCAATGAGCCGGCGCCGGAACCGCACATCTTCACCGTGGAGACGCCGGCGCGCCTGTCGCTGGACCTGCCGGATACGCGGCTGGCGGTGGTGGAACGACTCAAGCGCATCAACATCGGTGCCGTGCGCAATGTCGCGGCTGCCGAATCCAAGGGCCGCACCCGCGTCGTTGTGGAAATGACCACCATGCTGCCGCATCGCGTGCGTACCGACGGCAACAAGATCTATCTCGAACTGCTCGGCGCCGGCCACAGCAGCGGCGCCACGATCGAGGCGCCGCGCCGCGGCGCGCAGCTGCAGGGCGTCGATTTCCGGCGCGGCGAGAAGGGCGAAGGGCGCGTGATCGTGAGACTGTCCGACCCGCAGACGCCGGTCGACGTTCGCGAGGAAGGCGGCCGCGTGATCGCCCGTTTCAAGAACGCCTCGGTGTCCGACCCGCTGCTGAAGCGGCTCGATGTGCTCGATTTCGCCACGCCGGTAAAGTACATCGACACCGTGCGCAGCGGTATCAACACCGAGATCGTGGTAACGCCGACGGCCGGCGACTTCGAGCAGGCGGCCTATCAGTCCGGCAACGTGTTCACGCTGGAGCTGCAACCGCTGACGGCCAGTCAGGTCGAGGAGCGCCGCCAGACCGAACCGCAATATACCGGCGAGCGGATTTCACTGTCGTTCCAGAACGTGGACGTGCGCTCTTTGCTGCAGATCATCGCCGACGTGGCCGGCACCAACATGGTGGTCTCGGACTCGGTGCAGGGCGAGATCGCAATGCGTCTGCAGAACGTGCCCTGGGATCAGGCCCTGGACATCATCCTGCGCACCAAGGGCCTGGGCATGCGCCAGGAAGGCAATGTGATGCTGGTGGCGCCGCTGACCGAACTCGCCGAGCGTGAAAAGGCGGAGCTGGAAGCGGCCCAGCAAAAGGTCGATCTGGCACCGCTGCGCTCCGAACTGATTCAGGTCAACTACGCCAAGGCGGCCGAGATGGCGGCCCTGCTGGCCGGGGAAACGTCGATTCTGTCCGAACGCGGCCGCGTTTCGGTCGACGAGCGCACCAATTCCATGCTGGTGCTGGAGACGCGCGAAAAGCTGGCCGAGATTCGCTCGCTGGTCGCGCGGCTCGATATTCCAGTGCGCCAGGTGCTGATCGAGTCACGCATCGTCGTCGCCAGCGACGACTTCGCGCGCGATCTCGGCACCCGTTTCGGCGTGTCCACCATCGGCAGCATCGGCGACGCCCAGGTGGGAACCTCGGGCAGTGTCGAAGGCGCACGTTCGACCATCGGCATCGGCGAGGACACCGGCACCAACATCCCGACGCTCGACGACTCCCTGAGCGTGAGTCTGCCGGCCGCCGTGTCGTCGCCGGGACGTTTCGGACTGGCGATTCTCGGTTCCGACTATCTGGTCGACCTCGAACTGTCGGCGCTGCAGGCCGAGGGTCGCGGCGAGGTCATTTCGAACCCGCGCGTGATCACCGCCAACGCCAAGCAGGCGCTGGTCGAGCAGGGCCGCGAGATTCCGTATCAGGAATCGACGTCCAGCGGCGCCACCTCGGTCAGCTTCAAGAAGGCCGTGCTGAGCCTGACCGTGACCCCGCAGATCACGCCGGATGCGCGCGTCATCATGGACATCTCGGTGACCAACGACACCCAGGGCGAAGACGTGAACACCGGCACCGGCGGCAGCGCACCGGCGATCGACACCCAGCGTCTGACCACACAGGTTCTGGTCAACAACGGCGCCACCGTGGTGCTCGGCGGCGTGTTCCAGCAGGACAACAGCAGTTCCAGCACCAAGGTGCCGTTCCTCGGAGACATTCCGCTGCTCGGCGCCCTGTTCCGCAGCAACTCATCCTCGTCGATCAAACGCGAACTGCTGATTTTCGTGACACCGAAAATCCTGCAGGAAGGACTGCGTGTCGAATAGGGAATCGTCGATTCGGGGACTTTCGCTATACTCAAATCAATCATTTGCCGGAATTTCCATGTCCCTCACGTCCTTCCTGCGTGCTGCCTTGTGCAGCACGGTCTGCCTTGCAGTCCTCGCTTGTAGTACTGACGACGAGGGCAGCGGCGGACTGCTGGATGCCGACGACCCCACCGGCTCGGGTTCAAGTCTGGTTCTGACGATCGAAGGTCCCAACGGTGCTTCGTCCGGGCAGGTCACGGTCGAGGCCGGCGATATCGCCGAAGGTTTCGTCGCCACGCTCAAGACCGGCTCCGGCAAGGTGGTGAACGATCGTTTCATCGCGCTCACGCCGGATCAGGGCTTCGTCAATGCGCCGCCCAGCAATGCCAATACCGGTGGCGACAACACCGATTCCTCGGGCGAGGTCGAGTTCGACTATCAGGCGCCCGATACCGTCACCGCCGCCAAGACCATCGATCTCGTCGCTTCGGTCGAACTGACGAGCAGCGAAGGCGGCGGTACGCTCGAAGAAGAGTTTCAGATCAAGCTGACCCAGGCCTCCGCGCCGACGCTGGTGATCACCGGCCCCAAGAACGTCGCACCGGGCGTGACCAATGCCGGCTATCGCGTGACCGTGACCAAGGCCAGCGGCGCCCAGGTTCCCCAAGCCTGCGTCACGCTGCGCGCCACCTCGGGAACGATCACGCCGCCCGCGGAAACCACCTGCTCTGAAACTGGCCTGACCGGTTACACCACGACTGACGCCGGCATCAAGACGTTCAGTTATCGACCGCCAGCATCCGGCGGCACCGACTCGGTGGTGAACATCACCGCCGAAACCACCATCGGCGGAACCAGCGGCAGCGCCGTCTATCAGGTCAACATTCTGCCGGACACCTTCCAGTTCACGTCACCGGCCGAGAACGAATCGGTCTTCGTCGGCATCGACAGCAAGGAGCGTCTGCGTTTCCAATGGACGCGGGATTCGTCCACGCAGACGGGTTCGTCCGGTGTGAGCAGTTCGGTGAAATTGTCCACCGACAGCAACCGCGCACTGTTCGTCGTCAACAACGCGATCACCGGTTCGGCCACGATCACCGCCACCACCAGCGCCAATAACAGCGGCGACTTCTCGGAACCGGTCTACATCTACAGCAACAATTCCGGTCAGGTCGAAGTGCAGGCCGAGGACGAGGCCACCGGGCAGGAAGCCACCTTGCTCGTCAATTTCGTCGACGGGCCGACCCAGATCAACCTCGACGCCACGCCATTGATCGTCAACACCTCGCCGAACGCGGGCCGCTTCTCCAACCTCGAAGTCACCCTGCTCAATGGTGCTGGCCAGCCCATCGAGGGCGTGGAAGTCGAGTTCCTGCTGCTGCAGGCCGCGGGCACTTCGGTCAACGAGCGCGTGTTCCCGGAGGTGCAGGTGACCAACGAATCCGGCGAGGCCACGTCACGTTACGAAGCCGGTCCCTCGGAGGGCGCGGCCCAGGTTCGCGTGCGTGCCGAGAACGGTGCCCTGTCGAACATTCGTGAAATCACCGTGGCCGAGCCCGAGGAAGAATAGCGGGTCTCATGAGTGCGCCACGGCGGATTTCCCTGGTAGGACCGATGGGGGCCGGCAAGACCACCGTCGGTCGCCGTCTCGCCGAATTGCGTCATCAGACGTTTTGCGACAGTGACCAGGAAATCGAGAGGCGCACCGGCGTCGACATCTCCTACATCTTTGAAAAGGAGGGCGAGGCGGGTTTTCGCCAGCGTGAGAAGCAGGCGATCGCGGCGTTGCTTGAGCAGCCCGGCATCGTTCTGGCCACCGGTGGCGGGGCGGTGCTCGATGCCGACACACGCCGGCTGATGGCTTCGCACAGCGTCGTCATCTATTTGCACGCCGGTGTCGAGCAGCAGGTACAGCGCACTGCGCGTGCTGAAAATCGGCCGCTGTTGCAGAATGTCGACCGCGCGCAGACCCTGGCGCGTCTGTTCGAGGTTCGCGATCCGCTATATCGTGAAATCGCCGACCTGGTCGTCTACACCGATGGTCGTCACGCGCGTGCCCTGGTTCGCGAGATCAGTGACTTCCTGCACAGCCACGAATTCGTTGCATGAATCAGCATCTCAATACCCGGGTTCTCAATGTCGAACTCGGAACCCGTAGCTACCCGATCCGCATCGGCGCGCGCCTGTTGGCAGACCCGGCGAGCTATCGTGAACTTCACGGCAGGCCGCTGAAGCTGATCACCGACGACAACGTCGCCGCGCAGTATCTGGCGCCGGTCTGCGCTGCCTTGAAGCTGTCGGATGCGGATGTGCTGAGCCTGCCGCCGGGCGAGGCGACCAAGAGCTGGGCCAAGGTTGAGCAGGTGCTGGACTGGCTGCTGGAACACCGCCTGCCGCGCGACGGTGTGCTGGTTGCACTTGGCGGCGGGGTGATCGGCGATCTGGCCGGTTTCGTGGCCGCGATCTACCAGCGCGGCATCGATTTCGCGCAGATTCCGACCACGCTGCTGGCGCAGGTCGATTCGAGCGTCGGCGGCAAGACCGGCATCAATCACGTGCGCGGCAAGAACATGATCGGCGCCTTCCATCAGCCGAGGCTGGTCATCTCCGATCTGGCCACGCTGTCGTCGCTGCCGCGACGAGAGTTGCTGTCCGGCATGGCCGAGGTCATCAAGTACGCGATGCTCGGTGACGCCGACTTCTTCGGCTGGCTTGAACACAATCTCGATCCCCTGCTGGCGCTGGACGGCAATCGCCTGGCCGAAGTGGTCGAACGCTGCTGCGCGATGAAGGCCCAGATCGTCGCCGCCGACGAACGCGAATCCGGCCGACGTGCCCTGCTCAATCTCGGACACACCTTCGCCCACGCCATCGAAACCCACAGCGGCTATGGCCAGTGGCTGCACGGAGAAGCCGTGGCGGTCGGTCTGTGCATGGCCTGCAATCTGTCGGTCCGGCTCGGCTGGCTGGGTGAGGACGAGGCACAGCGCTGCATTGCGCTGGTGCGGCGTGCCGGGCTGCCGACGACACCGCCGGCGGACATGACGGTCGACGATTTCCACGAGCACATGCAACTCGACAAGAAGGTCCAGGGTGGCAAGCTGCGGCTGATACTGATGCGTTCGATCGGCGAGGCCGTGGTCAGTGCCGACTTCACACCGGAACTGCTCGACGACACCCTGTCCCGTTTCTGTCGCATCGAGGCCAAGTGAGCCAGGTTTTGGCGCCTTATGCGGCGAGCGATGCAAGCTCGCGCGGGCGCCGCCATGTCGAACCCGGGCCGGGTCACCGCAGTCAGTATCAGCGCGATCGTGACCGCATCATCCATTCGTCCGCATTCCGTCGGCTGGAATACAAGACTCAGGTCTTCGTCAATCATGAGGGTGACCTGTTTCGTACTCGGCTCACGCATTCGCTGGAAGTCGCGCAGATCGCGCGCACCGTGGCGCGCACCCTGCGTCTCAACGAGGATCTGTGCGAAGCGATCTGTCTGGCGCATGACCTGGGCCACACCCCGTTCGGGCACGCCGGCCAGGATGCGCTGCACGACTGCATGCGCGAGCACGGTGGCTTCGAGCACAACGCGCAGTCGCTGCGCGTGGTCGATGAGCTTGAAAACAAGTACGCGGATTTCCGCGGCCTCAATCTGAGCTTCGAGACGCGCGAAGGCATCCTCAAGCACTGCTCGAAAACGCGCGCGCGCAAGCTTGGCGAGATCGGACGGCGGTTTATCGACGGAACCGCGCCGGGCCTGGAGGCGCAGCTGGCCAATCTCGCCGACGAAATCGCCTACAACAATCACGATGTCGACGATGGTGTGCGTTCCGGTCTGGTCACGCTGGAGCAGTTCGAGGCGGTGCCCCTGGTGGCGCGACACCTGGACGAGGTGCGCCGCCGCCATCCTCAGGCCACGCCGCGGCAGACGCGCCATGAAACGATACGGCGCATCATCAACACCCTGGTGAGCGATCTGATCGACACCAGTCTGACGCGCCTGGCCGAGGCCGCGCCGCCCGATATCGAGGCCGTACGCACCAGCGGACGTTTGCTGATTGCCTTTTCCGACGAGGTACGTCACGAGGCCAGCGAACTCAAGCGTTTCCTGTACCAGAACCTGTACCGTCATCACCGTGTGCACCGCATGACCAGCAAGGCCAAGCGCGTGGTGCGCGAAATGTTCGAAGCCTTCATGGACGATCCGCGGCTGATGCCGCCGGAGTTTCACGACGGCGCACTTGCGCTGGAACGGTCCGAAGGCTCGGCTGGGCGCGCCCGCATCGTCGCCGACTACGTCGCCGGCATGACCGACCGCTACGCGCTGGATGAATACGAGCGCCTGTTCGATCCGCGGCGGCTGGTTTGAGTCTTAACGTGAATCACGCGCGGCGTGATGCCGACCTACCCTCGCCCGCTTGCGGGAGAGGGGGGACCGCTCGCGACTGCGAGCGGTGGGTGAGGG
>JAHZLQ010000070.1 GCA_022599775.1 Gammaproteobacteria bacterium | reverse complement strand
GGGTGTCCTTTCTTTTGGTTCCTTTTCTTTGGACAAGCAAAGAAAAGGAACCCGGCGCCGGGGGGCGCCGGAACCCGTCGGAAACGTATCACTGGGCCAGTAGACCCTCGGCGCTTCATGGCCAGTTGCCCGGAAAACGCGCAAGCACAAGTCGAAGGTCGACATGCTCACCCCCGCATCTCGCTGGCCCGATCCACATCCATCGTCCGGAACTGCCGATACAACTGCAGCAGCAGCGCCAGACCCACGCTGGCCTCGCAGGCCGCCAGTGTCAGAATCAGGATGAACATGATCTGCCCGTCCGGCTGCGCCCAGCGCGCACCGGCGACGACGAAGGCCAGGGCCGCAGCATTGAGCATCAGCTCCAGGCTCATCAGCATGAACAGCACATTGCGCCGCACCATCACGCCAGCCAGGCCGATCACGAACAGCATGCCGGCCACGGCGAGGCCATGATCCATCGGAATGCCCACGACGCTTTCCATCATCGGACGCTTCCTTGGTCGTCGTGCTTGCCCAGATGCCAGGCCACCACCAGACCGGCCAGCAGCATCATCGAAGCGAGTTCCACCGCCAGCAGATAGGGGCCGTACAAGGCGATGCCCACGGCCTTGGCGCTGACGGTCTCGGCACCGGCCAGCTCGCCGGGATGGCTCGCCAGTGCGATCACGATTTCCACCAGCAGCACCAGCGACAGCAGCCCCGGCCCGATCCACACGCGTGGCCGCATCCACTGGCGTTCCTGCGCCACCGTCTCCGGCCCGAGATTGAGCATCATCACCACGAACACGAACAGCACGACGATGGCGCCAGCGTAGACGATCACCTCCAGCACGCCGGCGAACGGCGCACCCAGGGCAAAGAACATCGCGGCGATCGCGAGCAGCGTCAGCACCATGTACAGCAGCGCGTGCACCGGGTTGGTATTGGTGACCACACGCAGGGCCGCGAACAGGGCGATGATCGAGGCGCTGTAGAAGACGAATTCCATGTTCAGTCCGATCCGCTCATGGCAACAGGGTCTTCACGTCCACCGGCGGCGCTTCCTTGCGCGCGCCACCCTTGGGCTTGCCGGCGATTTCCAGGCCGGCGATGCGGTAGAAATTGTAGTTCGGGTCCTTGCCGGTGCCGGAAATCAGCAGGTCTTCCTTTTCATAGACCAGGTCCTGGCGCTTGTAGTCGGCCATTTCGAAATCCGGCGTCAGCTGGATCGCCGAGGTCGGGCAGGCTTCCTCGCAGAAGCCGCAGTAGATGCAGCGCGAGAAGTTGATGCGGAAGAATTCCGGATACCAGCGGCCGTCCTCCTCGCGTTCGGTCTTCTGCAGCGAGATGCAGGCCACCGGGCAGGCGACGGCGCAGAGGTTGCAGGCGACGCAGCGTTCCTCGCCGTCCGGGTCGCGCGTGAGCACGATACGGCCGCGATAGCGCGGCGGCATGTAGGGCTTGACCTCGGGATACTCGATCACGTCGTGCTTGCGGAACAGATGCGTGAACACGATCCAGATGGTGCGCAGATTGGTGAAGATGCCGATGAGGATTGCTTTCACGAAAGCCCTCCGTCCTTGAGCAGCACGATCGCGCCGGTCGCCAGCAGGTTGATCAAGGCCAGCGGCAGGCAGAACTTCCAGCCCGCGGCCATCATCTGGTCGTAGCGCGGGCGCGGCAGCGAGGCGCGCAGCAGAATGAACACGCACATGAAGAAGAAGGTCTTGAGGCAGAACCAGGCCAGCGGCGGCAGGAAGCCGGGGCCCAGCCAGCCGCCGAAATAGAACGTGGTCAGCAGCGCCGAGATCACCACCACGCCGACATATTCGCTGACCATGAACATGCCGAACTTCATGCTCGAATATTCGACGTGGTAGCCGTCCGCCAGTTCGGATTCGGCTTCCGGCAGATCGAACGGCGCGCGGTGAACCACGGCGACGCCGGCCAGCGCGAACAGGAAGAAGCCGAAGAACTGCGGCACCACGAACCACAGGCCGCGCTGCGCCTCGACGATGTCGCCGAGTTTGAACGAGCCGGCGAGCATGACCGTGCCCATCAGCGCCAGGCCCAGGAACACTTCGTAGGTGATGGTCTGCGCGGTGGAGCGCAGGCCGCCGAGCAGCGCGTACTTGTTGTTGGACGACCAGCCGGCCAGCATCACCGCATAGACCGCGAGCCCGGCCAGCGCCAGGAATACCAGCACGCCCATGTCCAGGTCGGCCACGCGGATGTCCGGCGTCAGCGGCACGACCAGGAACATCAGCAGCATCATCGCCAGCGAGATGAATGGCGCCAGCAGAAAGGTCGGCTTGTCGACGAAGGGCGGCGTCCAGTCCTCCTTGAAGAACATCTTGAGCATGTCGGCGATGACCTGACCCAGGCCCAGCGGGCCTACGCGGTTGGGGCCGAGCCGGTCCTGGAAGAAACCGAGCAGGCGACGTTCCCACCAGATCGTCCATGCCGAGATGATGGTCAGGCCCAGCAGCAGCACGCCGGCCTGCAAGGTGGCGAAAAACACTGCCTGGAATTCGGGCGTCCAGAGGCGTTCGATCATGTCGGTACGCCCATTGTCGTTTGCGTTTGTAGCCCTCTCCCTCCGGGAGAGGGTTGGGTGAGGGCGCGCTTTTTCGTCAGGTATGCAGATACCCTCCAGCGCCGAGCGCCCTCATCCCCGGCCCTTCTCCCGGAGGGAGAAGGGAGCAGGCCTGTGGGCCGGTGAGTGAAGGGATTCATTCATCCGCTCCCAGTTCAACTGCCGCACCACCCTCGAAATACGGCACGCCCGGCAGACCGCGCGGCAAGCCCACCTGTCCCGGCATCAGGCTCTCGTCGAGGCGCAACGGCAGGGTGGTTACGGTGGCGCCCAGCGATATCTTCACGGACTCGCCTTCGGCCAGACTGAGCCTGCCAGCGTCGTCCGGATGCAGCGCGACGTAAGCGGCCGGCCGGCGCGAGGCGATCGGCGCGGCGCGGGCCGACAGCGCGTCGCTGCCGAAGATGTGATGCAGCGGCAGGGCGACCGGGCCTTCGGCTGGCGCCGGGCTGCTCCAAGCGCGGTAGTCGCCGGAGCCGCTGCTTTTGATCAGGTGCTCGCTGGGCGGATTGATGCGCAGCGCGCCGCCGACTTCGTCCTGAAACTTGTTCCAGGCCTGCGGTGAGTTCCAGTTCGGTGCCCAGGCGAAGGCGATCAGCGAGGCCGGCTTGGCCGTGCCCTGATACCCCTCCATCGAAAACGCCAGTGCCGAATCCGGGTCCTGCGGCGCGCGCGGTTCGTGCACCGAAAGATTGGCGCGCATCGCCGTGCGCCCGCTGTAGCGGTGTGGCTCGCGCGCCATCTTCATGCCCTCGTAGCGGAAGGCCGCGCCCGGCGCGGCGCCGACGATGCCGGCCAAGGCCGGAATGGTGGCGGCGCAGGCGGCCGTCACTTCATCCAGCGAGGTCCATCCCGAATGCTCCCTTCTCCCTCCGGGAGAAGGGCTGGGGATGAGGGCGCTCGGCGCTCGTTCTGGCGAATCCGCTGATTTCGGACGCTCGCCCTCACCCCGCCCCTCTCCCGGAGGGAGCGGGGGAGGGCGTGTGGAGTTGCCCGCGTCACCGGCGCCCAGGTCCTGCAACCACCGCCAGGACTCCCGCACCTCGTTGTCGGCATCGTAATAGCTCGGGTCGAACACCTGAAAGAAGCGCTGCGCACGGGTCTCGTAATTCACCAGCGTGCCGTCGCTTTCGAACAGCGTGGCCGCCGGCAGCAGCAGCTTGGCGCGCTGCGCGGTCTTGTGCATCTGATGGTCGATCACCAGCAGGGTCCTGTTGGCCAGCGCCGTGTCCACCGCTGCGCGTGGCGCGCGTCGGTACAGATCGTTCTCCAGCACCACAACGGTGTCGGCTTCGCCCGCGGCCAGCCAGCCGAGTGCGGTGTCCACGTCCACGCCGTCCATCAGGCGCACGCCGAGGCTGTTGGCCTCGGGGGCGATCAGTACCCATTCGACCGGCTTGCCACGGCGGTACAGGGCCAGCGCGACATTGGCGGCGGCTTCGATCACGGCGGCGCTGTCGCAGCCGGTGCCGGAGACGATCAGCGGGTGTTCGCTGGCCAGCAGGGCCTCGGCGATGGTTTGGGCGCGGCTCTGCGCTTCCTCGTCCAGCCCGCCGACGGCCGGCGCGGATTCATCGATGATGCGTGCCACCGCATAGCCCAGCGCCGCCAGGTCGGCCGGCGCGGCGCGCACGGTGTCGGCGGCGATGTCGTCGAGGCGCGTGTCGGTGGGCGTGGCGATGAACAGCGGATTCATCGCGCCGTCGCGCACGTCTTCCACGCCATCGGCCTGCCACTGCGGCACTTTTTTCTCGATCGCCTTGGCGAGGCCGGCGCCGCGCGCCAGCTGCCGCAGCGACAAGGCCAGGCGCGGCGCGGTCTGCATCACGTCCTCGCCGAGCACCAGCGCCGCGTCCTTGGTTTCCACACCGCGCAGCGTGGCGTTGGCAATCGGCATGTCGCGCTGCAACTGCAGGATCAGGCCCGCGAGCTGGTGTTCGCGCGCGGACAGGCCGGTCGAGACGTTGTCGGCGCCCACCAGTTCGCGCAAGGCGAAGTTGGCTTCGAGACTGGCGCGCGGCGAACCGATGCCGATGACGCGGCCGGCGCCGCCGAGCAGGCGCGTGGCGGCGTCCAGGCCTTCGTCGGTGTCGAGTTCGCGGGTGGCGCCGTCCACGGTGATGCGGATGCGCTGCGGCCGGTCCTTGCGGTTGGTGTAGCCGTAGCCGAAGCGGCCACGGTCGCACAGGAAATAGTGGTTGAGGTCGCTGTTGTAGCGGTTCTCCACGCGGCGGATTTCGCCGTAGCGCTCGCCCGGCGAGGTGTTGCAGCCCATCGAGCAGCCGCCGCAGATGCTGGGCGCGAACTGCATGTCCCATTTGCGCACGTAGCGCTCGGAGTGGGTTTTGTCGGTGAACACGCCGGTGGGGCAGACCTCGGTGAGATTGCCGGAGAATTCGTTTTCCAGCGTGCCGTCCGTGGCGCGGCCGAAGTAGACGTTGCTGGCGGTGCCGAACACGCCGAGGTCGCTGCCGCCGGCGTAGTCGTTGTAGTAACGCACGCAGCGGTAGCAGGCGATGCAGCGGTTCATCTCGTGGGCGATGAACGGCCCCAGTTCCTGGTTCTTGTGCGTGCGCTTGGCGAAGCGATAGCGCCGGCGCGAATGGCCGGTCATCACCGTGACGTCCTGCAGGTGGCAGTGGCCGCCTTCCTCGCACACCGGGCAGTCGTGCGGGTGATTCGACATCAGGTATTCGACGATGGTCTTGCGGAAGGCCTGGGCCTCGGCATCGTCGATGGAGATGTAGCTGCCGTCCGAGGACGGCGTCATGCACGACATGACGATGCGCCCGCGCGTGTCGTCGGCGTCCTTGTATTGCTTGACCGCGCACTGGCGGCAGGCGCCGACGCTACCGAGCGCCGGGTGCCAGCAGAAGTAGGGGATGTCCAGGCCCAGCGACAGGCAGGCGTGGAGCAGGTTGTCGCTGCCGTCCACTTCGTATTGTTTTTTGTCGACGTGGATGGTGGCCATTTACGCTGCCCTCCGGGCGGCGGGCGGAACCCGGGACCCGGGACCCGAAAAACGCAGGACGTAGCACGTAGGGTGGGCAAAGCGAAGCGTGCCCACGCGGGAACGTGCGTGGCGCCACGCGTGGGCACGGCCTTTGGCCTTTGCCCACCCTACGGTTTGCTTCGGGTCCCGGGACCCGGGACCCCGGTCCCGAAAGACGCAGGACGTAGGGTGGGCGAAGCGAAGCGTGCCCACGCGGGAACGTGCGCGGCGCCACGCGTGGGCACGGCCTGCGGCCTTTGCCCACCCTACGGTTTTTTCCGGGTCCGACCACCCGAACATCGCCGCGCTCAACCATCACGCGGCCCTCACATCGGAATCACCAGCCCGTATCCCCGCCTCGAACTCCGGCCGGAAAAACCTGATCGCCGATTGCAGCGGTTCCATCGCTCCCGGCGCATGCGCGCAAAAGGTCTTGCCCATCCACAGATCGGAGGTCATGGCTTCCAGCTGCTCGATGTCGCCCGGCTCGCCTTCGCCGCATTCCAGCGCCTGCAGGATCTTCACGGTCCAGGGCAGGCCGTCGCGGCAGGGTGTGCACCAGCCGCAGGATTCGCGGGCGAAGAAGATTTCAAGATTCACCAATGTGCCGAGCAGGCTGGCCTTGTCGTCGAGCACGGTCATCAGGCCGGTGCCGAGGCGGCTACCGGCCTTGCCGATGGAGCCGTAGTCCATCGGCACGTCGAGGTGTTCGGGCAGCAGGAAATCGGTGGAGGCGCCGCCCGGCAGCCAGGCCTTGAGTTCGAAACCGTCCTTCATGCCGCCGGCGAGTTCGAGAATCTCGCGGCCGGTACTGCCGATCGGCAGTTCCCATACGCCGGGACGCCTGACTTTGCCGGAGACGCCGTAGAGCTTGGTGCCGCCGTCCTCGCTCTTGCCCTGCGACAGGCCGCGAAACCAGTCCGCGCCGTGGGCGATGATGTGCGGGACGTTGCAGATGGTTTCCACGTTGTTGACCACCGTGGGCCGGCCCCACAGGCCCGCGACCTGCGGAAACGGCGGCTTGGCGCGCGGGTTGGCGCGGCGGCCTTCCAGGGAATTCAGCAGCGCGGTTTCCTCGCCGCAGATGTAGCGGCCGGCGCCGGTATGCACGTGCAGATCGAAATCCCAGCCGCTGCCGCCGACGTCTTTGCCGATGAAACCGGCTTCGCGGGCTTCGGCGATGGCCGCGCGCAGGTGTTTGGCGGCGAGCAGGTATTCGCCGCGCAGGAAGATATAGCCGGTACTGGCGCCGATGGCGTAGCCGGAGACGATCATGCCTTCGACCAGCTGATGCGGTGCGGCCTCCATCAGCAGGCGGTCCTTGAAGGTGCCGGGCTCCATTTCGTCGGCATTGCAGACGATGTACTTGAGCGGCGGCGCGTCCTCGCCCATGGGCACGAAGCTCCACTTGACGCCGGTGGGAAAGCCGGCGCCGCCGCGGCCGCGCAGATTGGCGTCCTTGACCTGGGCCTGCACGTCCGCCGGCGCGATGCCGGCCAGGACTTTCTTCAACCCGGTGTAGCCGCCGACGGACTGATAGCCGGCCAGGTCCAGCGGCTTGCGGTCCGGCGCGATGCTGTGGGTCAGCGGGTGCGTCAGCGCGGTCTTGTCGGTGGCGCTCATTCGTAGGCCTCCAGCATCGCCGGCACGGTATCCGGCGTGACGTCCAGATGGGTGTCCTCGCCGATCATCAGCACCGGGCCGTGGTCGCAGGCGCCGAGACAGCAGATCGGCAGCAGGGTGAAGCGCCCGTCCGGCGTGGTCTGGCCGAGTTGAATGCCGAGGGTTTCGATCAGCGCATCGCGCGTCTGCTCGTAGCCGGTCAGATAACAGGACACGGAATCGCAGAGCGTGATCACGTGGCGGCCCACGGGCTGGCGGTAGATCAGGTTGTAGAAGGTGGCCACGCCGTCGAGTTCGGCGGTGGAGATGCCGAGCAGCGGCGCGACTTCGGCAATCGCCGCGTCCGGCACCCAGCCGAGGCGGCGCTGCGCGATCTTCAGCGCCTCGATCGAGGCGGCGCGCGCTTCCGGGTACTGCGAAATCTCGTGCAGGATGTCCTCGCGCTCGGTGTCGCTCAGGCGGAAGTCCTGCGGCTTGGGCAGGTCCGCGAGTTTCACGATGTTGGCGTCAGCGGTCGACATCGGCCATCACGAAGTCGATGCTCGCGATATACGCGATCAGGTCCGGCACCATCTGCCCGCGAATCACGTGCGGAATCTGTTGCAGGTGGGCGAAGCTCGGCGTGCGGATGCGCGTGCGGTAGCTCATGGTGCTGCCGTCCGAAGTGAGGTAATAGCTGTTGAGTCCCTTGGTCGCCTCGATCATGACGCTGGCCTCGCCGGGCGGAATCACCGGCCCCCAGGACACGCCGAGGAAGTGCGTGATCAGGGTTTCGATGTCCGCCAGCATGCGCTCGCGCGGCGGCGGCGTGGTCAGCGCGTGATCGGCCTTGAACGGGCCTTGCGGCATGTTCTCCAGGCACTGCTGGATGATGCGGGTGGATTGGCGCATTTCCTCCACGCGTAGGCACAGGCGGTCGTAGCAGTCGCCGTTGGTGCCCAGCGGCACCTCGAAGTCGAAGTTCTCGTAGCCGGAGTAGGGGCGCGCCTTGCGCAGGTCGTAGTTGACGCCGGTGGCGCGCAGGCCGCCGCCGGTGATGCCCCAGTCCATCGCCGATTCGCTGTCGTAGGCGGCCACGCCGATGGTGCGCGCCTTGACCAGCCCGTTCTTCAGCAGCGCCTTTTCGTATTCGGCGAGACGCGGCGGAAAGTACTCGACGAATTCGCGCACCAGCCGGTCCCAGCCGTTCGGCAGATCCATGGCGACGCCGCCGATGCGGAAGAACGCCGGGTGCATGCGAAAACCGGTCAGCGCCTCGATCACGTCATAGGCTTTCTGGCGGTCGACGAAGGCGTAGAACACCGGGCTCATCGCGCCGAGGTCCTGCAGATAGGTGCCGAAGAACAGCAGATGCGAGGTGATGCGGAAGAACTCCGACAGCATCACGCGCAGGGTCTTGACGCGGTCCGGCACCTCGATGTCGGCGAGCTTTTCCACTGCCAGCACGTACGGCAGGTTGTTCATCACCCCGCCGAGATAATCGATGCGGTCGGTATACGGAATGAAGGTGTGCCAGGACTGGCGCTCGCCCATTTTCTCGGCGCCGCGATGGTGGTAGCCGATGTCCGGCACGCAGTCGACAATCTCCTCGCCATCGAGTTGCAGCACGATGCGGAAGGCGCCGTGCGCGGACGGATGATTCGGGCCGAGATTGAGAAACATGAAGTCCTCATCCGCGGTGCCGCGCTTCATGCCCCAGTCCTCGGGCTTGAAGCGCAGGGCTTCCTGCTCCAGGTCCTGCCGCGCCGCGTCCAGCGCGTAGGGGTCGAACTCGGTGGCGCGCGCCGGATAGTCCTTGCGCAGCGGATGGCCTTCCCAGGTCGGCGGCAGCAGGATGCGCCTCAGATGCGGATGGCCGTCGAAGACGATGCCGAACAGGTCCCAGACTTCGCGTTCGTACCAATTGGCGTTGGGGTAGACCGACACCACGCTGGGTAGCGACAGCGCGTCCTCGGCCAGCGCCACCTTGAGTCGCAGGTCGGCATCGCGGCCGATCGACAGCAACTGGTAGACCACCGTGAAATCCGAGGCCGGCAGGCCGTCGCGATGCGTGCGCAGGCGCTCGTCCACAGCCGTGAGGTCGTAGAGCATCGAATACGGCGAGGGCGCCTCGCGCTTGAGGTAGCGCAGCACGCCGGGAGTCAGCGCGCGGTCCAGCCACAGTGTCGGCATGCCGTCGCGCGTGGCCTGGAACACGAAGGCATCGGCACCGAAGCGCGCATGCAGTTCGCGCACGATCTCGTGCTGGGTTCCGGGCGTGACCGGTGCTTGTGGCAGGTCGTCCGCCATCAGACCTGATCGGGTGTCCGCAATGTCGTCTGGGCCTGATGCTCGGCGCGCATGCGGTCCTTGCGCGAGGTCTCGATCGGCCGGTAGACGCCCTGTTCGCCGACCACCCAGGACAGCGGCCGCCGCTCCTTGCCGATGGAGTCCTGCAGCATGTTGAGCCCGGCCAGGAAGGCTTCCGGGCGCGGCGGGCAGCCCGGCACGTAGACGTCCACCGGCAGGAACTTGTCCACGCCCTGAACCACGGAATAGATGTCGTACATGCCGCCGGAATTGGCGCAGGAGCCCATGGAGATCACCCACTTGGGTTCCAGCATCTGCTCGTAGAGCTGCTGCACCACCGGTGCCATCTTGTTGAACACCGTGCCGGCGATGACGATCACGTCCGCCTGCCGCGGCGAGGCGCGGATCACCTCGGCACCGAAGCGCGCCATGTCGTGCGTCGGCGTGAACGCCGTGGCCATTTCCACATAGCAGCAGGACAGGCCGAAGTTGTACGGAAAGAGCGAATTCTTGCGCCCCCAGCCGACGGCGCCGTGGAGGATGTCCTCCAGCTTGCCGAGGAAGATGTTGCGATGGACCATCGACTCCACCGGGTCGCCGACGCGTTCGCGCGTGCCGGCGGGGTACTTGCCGGTGGGAGCGTTCGGGTCGATGCGGGTCAGCGTGTATTCCATGGCGTTCAATCGCTCCTGGGCGGGATGCCGGTGGCCTTGGTCCGATAGGCCTTGCGGTTGGCCCATTCGAGCGCGCCGATGCGCCACAGATAGACCAGACTGCCACCGAGTATCACGATGAAGATCGTCGCTTCGATGAATCCGGCCCAGCCGGCTTCGCGCACCGAGATCGCCCAGGCGTAGAGGAACAAGGCTTCGACGTCGAAGATCACGAAGAACATCGCGACCAGATAGAACTTGGCGGACAGGCGCAGGCGCGCGGAGCCGGCGCCGACGATTCCGGATTCGAACGGAATCTCCTTGGCGCGACCGCGACTGCGCCCCCCAAGCAAGGCCGACAGCGCCAACATCAAGGCGCACATCGTGACCACCCCGATCACGTAAGTCAGCAAGGACCACGATTCTGGCGACAGCGAGTTCAGAAGCTTCACGGCGTGAATCTCCATCTCGCGGGGCTCCGTGCCGGCGGCGCCGCGAATTGCGGCGGTCGGGCGGAGCCATGGCTTGATGGGTCTATCATAGGGCAAGCCCTTCCCTGATCAAGACCACCATGGCCGACCACACCGTCTCGCCGCCGGCCACGCTGCGTCTCAAGCCGCGTGAAGACCGCCGCCTTCGGGCCGGCCATCTGTGGGTGTATTCCAATGAAATCGACACCACGGCCACGCCGCTGTCGGCGTTTGCGCCGGGCGATCTGTGCCGACTCGAGGACGCACGCGGCAAGTCTCTGGGCCTGGCCTACGTGCATCCCAAGAATCTGCTGTGCGCACGTCTGCTGAGCAGTCGCAGCGACCGGCCGGTCGATACCGACTGGTTCATTCGGCGATTGCGCAGCGCGCTGGCCTTGCGCGACCGCCTGTACCCCGAGCCCTATTACCGGCTCGTGCATGGCGAGGGTGATGGCCTGCCGGGCGTGGTCGTGGATCGCTACGGTGATGTTCTGGTCGTGCAGATCGGAACGGTCGGCATGGAGCGGCTTAAGTCCGAAATCGTCGACGCACTGACGGCGGTACTGCAACCGCGAGGCATCTGGCTGCGCAATGACGGTGTTGCACGCGAGGCCGAAGGCCTGCCGCTGTATGTGGAGGCGGCCGGTGATCCGCCGCCCGATGTCGAATTGCTGGAATCCGGCGTGCGTTTCGGTACGGCACTGGACAGTGGCCAGAAGACCGGCTGGTTCTACGACCAGCGCGACAACCGCGATCGCTTCATGCGTTACGTCCCCGGCCAGCGTGTGCTCGACGTGTTCTGCTATGCCGGTGGCTGGGGTGTGCGCGCCGCGGTTGGCGGAGCGAGCCAGGTGGCAGCCATCGACAGCTCGGAGCCGGCGCTGGCGGCCGTGCGGGCCAATGCCCAAACCAATGGCGTGGTCGTTGAGACGATGCAGGGCGATGCCCTGGAGCGGCTCAAGCGGCTGCACGCCGAAGGCCTTGAATTCGATGTTGTGGTAGTCGACCCTCCGGCGCTGGTCAAGCGCCGCAAGGATTTCGACGCGGGGTTCGGCCACTACGCGGCACTCAATCGCGCGGCGATGCAACTGCTTCCGGCCGATGGCATTCTGGTGTCCTGCTCCTGCTCGTTTCATCTCGACGAGGCGCAATTGCAGCGTGTGCTGTTGCGAGAGTCGCGCGGACTCGGGCGTCGCCTGCAGTTGCTGGAGACTCTGGCGCAGGGAGCCGATCATCCGGTGCATCCGGCGATGCCGGAAACGCGCTACCTCAAGGGTTTCATTGCGCATGTGAGCGATGGATAGGGCCTACAGACCCAGGGCATCGCGAATGCGCTCGAACAGCCGCGTCAGGGGATAGCCCCTGAAGACCCACAGGCGACGCAGTTCGTTGAACCGATCCAGAAATTCCATTCGGGCCTGATCCAGCGGCTCGGCGCCTACCCGCAGCCAGCTCTTGTACACGCCTGAAAGGTCCACCGACTCGAGCACGGTGCTGAGCAGGTTCGGCAGGCCGTGCAGGTCGAGCGCGGACTGAAAGTCGATCAGGTAGGGCAGTCCATCGGTGCCGACCAGCACGTTCGACAGATTGCGCATGTCCAGATGGACGATGCCCCGTTCGTGCATTTTCAGCACCAGAGTCTCCAGACTGCGGAAGAAACTGGCCGGCAAGGTGCCAGCGGCGCGCCGCACCGCGCTCAACGGCTGGCCGGGCATGAACGGATAGGCCAGGGCGATCGCGCTGAGCCGAAAACGACGGCTGGCGATGCCGGGCAGTCCTCGCAGGCGATCGAGCGTGCGCAGCTCGCGATGCACGAAGTAGGGCGCAGCGCTGAGGCGAATCCACCACGGGCAGTGCGAGAAGTCCTTCACGATCAGGTCCAGCGCGCCCTTGCGATAGCGGTAGACGTGCGCGTTGGCGAAGCGGCCCCGATGAATCAGCTTGAGACCGTCCGCGCTAATCTGCTGGCCCGGGAAGCGCGAGTACAACTGCGCCAGCGTCCGTTGTTCGCGGTCGTTCATCGGAATTCGTCGCCAACCTTGTGCCGAAAATATTGCTAAGGCTGTAATAGCCTAGGCAGCAAATATAGCAAAAAAAAACCTCAGAGGGCGTCGAGCAACTTGCGCAAATCCTCAAGAAGCCGGTCGCGTTCACTGATCGAAAAGTCCTTGAGTCCATTGCGATAGACCTCGTAGACCAGCGGCATCACCTGCGGAACCAGGCCGGCGCCTTTCTCCGTCAGGCGCAGTTTGACCGAGCGGCGATCATCGCGGCAGCGGATGCGTTGGATGATCTCCTTGCCTTCGATACGATCGAGCAGGCGCGTCATGGCGCCACGGTCGTAATCCATCAGGCGGCACAGCTCACCGGGTGTTTCCGCCCGGCCGCGGGCCAGGTTGACCACCACGCCGAACTGCGCTGCGGTCAGCTCAAGCGGTGCGAGCTTCTTTTCGAGCGCATTGAAAACCGCGCCTCGCAGTTGGACGAGGAGGGGACCGAGTACTGCTTCGGGCGGTTCGGCGCCTAGTCCTTTGGGCTGTTCGCAGTCCAATGGCCGGGGTCTCTGAGCTTATGTGGATTCTCCATTATGCCGATTACTGCACGGCGCCGGCCAATTGCCCAATCATTTGTCGCGGCGCGGCGATCGGAGTGCCGCCTGTCATCTGCGATCGCGTAGAATTCGCACCCATGATTCAGCACCCTGGCTGGGACCCTGTCGCCCTCTCCATCGGACCGATCCAGATTCACTGGTACGGCATTTCCTATCTTGTGGGTTTCTGGGGCTGCTGGTGGTTGGGAACGATCCGCGCCCGCCAGCCGCAATGGAACTGGCCACGCGAGCGCGTCGGCGATCTGCTGTTCTATCTGGTGCTCGGAGTGATCCTCGGCGGCCGGGTCGGTTACACCTTCTTCTACAACCTCGAAACATTCATTCATCACCCGCTGGTGATCTTCCGCATCTGGGAAGGCGGCATGTCGTTTCACGGCGGCCTGATCGGCGTGATGGTGGCGGCCGCGATCTACGCGCGCCATATCCGCATGACGTTCTTCGACATCACCGATTTCATTGCGCCGCTGGTGCCGTTCGGGCTGTTCTGCGGCCGCGTCGGCAACTTCATCAATCAGGAACTGTGGGGCGCGCCGAGCACGCTGCCGTGGGCCATGGTCTTCCCCAAGGACCCGGAGCAGCTGCCGCGCCATCCCTCGATGCTCTATGAAGCCTTGCTCGAAGGCCTGGTGATGCTTGCGCTGCTGTGGCTTTTTTCGCGCAAGCCGAAACCCCGCATGGCCGTGTCCGGCGCCTTTCTGGTGCTCTACGGCCTGTTCCGCACCCTGGTGGAAACGGTGCGCCTGCCGGACCAGCAGATCGACTACCTGCTCGGCACCGGCTGGATCACGATGGGCATGGTGCTGTCGGCGCCGATGTGGATCGGCGGCCTGATCCTGATTGCGATGGCTTACCGGCGTGGCGTGCGGACACAAGCGGTAAGCTGAGCGTTCAGTTTCCCGCTTATCGGTCACGGCCATGCATCCCGAACAGCAATATCTCGAGCTTTTGAGGCGATTGATCGCGGGCGGCGATTTTCGCCTGGACCGGACCGGCGTCGGCACCCGAGCCCTGTTCGGCTATGAGATGCGCTTCGATCTGGCGCAGGGCTTTCCAGCCTTCACCACCAAGCGGGTCTACTGGAAAACGGCATTCAAGGAAATGCTGTGGATGCTCTCCGGCGGCCGCAACATCCGCGAGCTGCTGCAGCAGAATGTTCGCATCTGGACCGACTGGCCCTTGCGTCGTTATCGCGAGGAGACCGATGACCATCTCACGCAGACCGAGTTCGAGCAGCGCATCGTCGCGGACGCGGACTTCGCCGCGCGCTGGGGTGATCTCGGACCCGTCTACGGCGCGCAATGGCGGCACTGGAAGACCAGTGATGGTGGCGAGATCGATCAGGTGACCGAGGTTCTGCGTCTGCTCAAGCAGAATCCGTTCTCACGGCGCATCATCTGGGACGGCTGGAACGTCGCGGAACTCGATCAGATGGCGCTGCCACCCTGCCACAAGCAATACCAATTCTTCGTGAGTTCCGATGGCCGCCTGTCGGGCGCCTGCATTCAGCGCTCCGTGGACAGTCTGCTGGGCCTGCCGTTCAACATTGCCAATCTGGCTCTGGTGACGCATCTGCTGGCAGAGCAATCGGGCTACCGGGTGGGCGAAGTGGTCTGGTACGGGCTGGACGTGCATCTGTACAGCAACCATCTGGAGCAGGCGCGTACCCAACTCGAACGTCAGCCGAGGACATTCCCCTCACTCAATATCCGGCCGGGCGTGACCAGCCTGTTCGACTATCGCATCGAGGATCTCGATCTGGTCGACTACGATCCACACCCCGCGATTTCAGCCGAGGTCGCTGTTTAACGTGAATCTCGCGCAGCGAGTCCGCTGCCCCTCGCCCACGACGTGCTGAGCTTGTCCCACAAGTCTGCTGGACATCGCAGAGGAGAGTCGATAGTCTGAGTGGGTGGATCGACTTGAGGCGACATCTGACGAGCAATCGCGGTTTCTGCCGGAGGCATGGCCGTCGGTGTGTGCGGCCGACGATG
>JAHZLQ010000069.1 GCA_022599775.1 Gammaproteobacteria bacterium | reverse complement strand
CATCGTCGGCCGCACACACCGACGGCCATGCCTCCGGCAGAAACCGCGATTGCTCGTCAGATGTCGCCTCAAGTCGATCCACCCACTCAGACTATCGACTCTCCTCTGCGATGTCCAGCAGACTTGTGGGACAAGCTCAGCCCAGAGGGAGAGGGGAAAACCATTCTGTCGCTATCGGCAGATCGGGCCGCGCTACCAGACCCGGCAGGGTTTCTCGCTCACCATCGGCTGACCCGCTTTGCACGAGAACGCGGCGGCGAATTCCGGCATGTTCGGAACCAGTCCGTTGACGCGGTATTTGGCTGGCGAGTGTGGATTGGTCAGCGCATTCGCCCGCAGGTTTTCCGGCCGGTCATTCGAACAGGCCCACTGCGCATTGCCGATGAAGAAGCGCTGATCGGGATTGAGCCCGTCCACCGGCCGCAGGCGCTGATTGGCGGTCTCGGCCTGCCAGGCCATCCACGCCAGGACCAGGCCACCGAGATCGGCGATGTCTTCGCCTTCGGTCAATTCGCTGTTGATCTTGATGTCGTCGACGATGGTGTACTGCGCGTACTGGTCGACGATGCATTGCGCGCGTTCGTCGAAGGCCTTGGCATCGGCCTCGGTCCACCAGTCCTTGAGATTGCCTTTCGCGTCGAACTGTCGACCCTCGTCGTCGAAGGCGTGCGTCAGCTCGTGGCCGATGGTGCCGCCGGTGTTGCCGTAGTTCGGTGCGGCATCCATCTTGGCGTCGTACAGCGGCGGTTGCAGCACGCCGGCCGGGAAGTTGATGTCGTTCATCTGCGGGTCGTAGTAGGCGTTGACCGTGGGTGGCGTCATCGCCCACTCGCCACGGTCCACCGGCTTGCCGATCTTGGCGAGTTGCCGGCGGTTCTCGAAGGCCAGGCCACGCTCGATGTTGCCGGCAAAGTCATCGGGCTCGATGCGCAGCGCGGAGTAGTCGCGCCAGCGGTCCGGATAGCCGACCTTGTTGACGATGGCATCGAGCTTTTCGATCGCCTTGCGCTTGGTTTGTGGACTCATCCAGTCGATCTGATCGAGATCGTCGCGCATCGCCTGTTCGATGCGGCGCGTCATGCGGTGCGTGTCTTGCTTGAGTTCCGGGCTGAAGCTGCGCGCCACGAATTCGCGGCCCAGGGCTTCGCCGAGCTGATGATCGGTCAGGGCGACGCAACGCTTCCAGCGTGGGCGCTGCTCGGGCACGCCGCGCAGCGTCCTGCGGAAGAAATCGAAATCCTCATCGACGAATGCGGACGACAGGAACCCGGCCTGTGCATGCACCAGATGCCAGCGCAGATAGGTCTTCCATTGATCCAGCGGGACGCGTTCGATTTCGGTGTCGAGCGCCTGCAGGAAGGCCGGCTCGGCCACGTTGAACTCGTCGGTGTCCGGCAGGCCGCGCGCCTTCAGGTACGCGTTCCAGTCGAAATGCGGCGTCAGCGCCTGCAGGGCTTTGGCATCGAGCTTGTGATAGAGCTGGTAGGGATCGCGGCGCATCACACGCGTCAGCTGTGGCTGCGCCAGCGCGGTTTCGATCGCCATCACCGCGTCCGCATGCGCGGCGGCCTGATCGGGTTTGTCGCCCAGCAGCACGAACATCCGGCTCACGTGGGCGCGGTACTGTTCGCGCAGTTCAGCTGACTTCTCGTCCGCCTTGAAGTAGTAGTCACGGTCCGGCAGGCCGAGGCCGCCGCGATCGCTGCCGGCGATCACGCGCGAGGCATCGCCCAGATCCTGCTGGGCGCCGAAGGCGAACACGAAGGCATCGTCCGCCACGCGGTCCTGCAAATGCGCCAGCAGTGCCGGCAGTTCGGCCTTGGACGTCATCGCAGCGATACGCGCCAAGGCGTCCTGCAACGGCGCCGCGCCGAGTTCCTCCACGGCGGATTCGTCCATGCAGGCGCCGAAGTAGTCGCTGAGCTTGCGCTGATCCTCGCTTGCCGCCCCGTCCTGGGCGGACAGGGAATCGAGAATCCCCCAGAGGTAGCGCTGGTTGTCGCCGTAGAGCTTGCCGTAGACGCTCCAGCTGGCCTGGTCATCCGGGATCGGATTGTTCTTCATCCAGCCGCCGCAGGCGTACTGGTAGAAATCCTCGCAGGCGTTCGCCGAAGGATCCATCGCCGTCAGATCCAGGCTGGGCGTGTACGGCAGCGCGGACAAGGGCTGGTCCGCGGCCGCGAGGTTGGCGGACAACAGGCTCAGCACGGCCGGCAAGGCGAGGTGGATACGCACGGGCTTCACTTCCGGTGGACGAACCGCGTGACGGTATACCGCCGCGATGGTGCCGGCAATGAAAATGGCCGCATCGAAACGCGGCCATTGTCTGTTGCTTCGGCATCGGCGCGCCTGCCGGCGCGCGCGGGATCAGCCGCCGAAATCGTCCAGCATGATGTCGTCACGCTCCACGCCGAGGTCGGTGAGCATCTTGATCACCGCGGCGTTCATCATCGGCGGACCGCACATGTAGTACTCGCAGTCTTCCGGCGCCTTGTGGTTCTTGAGGTAGTTCTCATAGAGCACTTCGTGAATGAACCCGGTGTAGCCGGTCCAGTTGTCTTCCGGCATCGCGTCGGAGAGGGCAACGTGCCAGGTGAAGTTCTCGTTCTCTGCCGCAAGACGCTCGAAGTCTTCGACGTAGAACATCTCGCGCTTGGAGCGGGCGCCGTACCAGAAGGTGATCTTGCGCTTGGTCTGGATGCGCATCAGCTGGTCGAGGATATGGCTGCGCATCGGCGCCATGCCGGCACCACCGCCGACGAAGACCATTTCCTTGTCGGTCTCGCGCGCGAAGAACTCGCCGAACGGACCCGAAATCGTGACCTTGTCGCCGGCCTTGAGATTGAAGATATAGCTTGACATCGCACCCGGCGGCACGTCCGGCTGGCGCGGCGGCGGACTGGCGATACGCACGTTGAGCATGATGATGCCCAGTTCGTCGGGATAGTTCGCCATCGAATAGGCGCGCATCACCGGCTCGTCCACCTTGGAGACGTAGCGCCAGAGATTGAACTTGTCCCAGTCCTCGCGGAAGCGGTCCTCGACTTCGAAGCTCTTGTATTCGACTTTGTGCGGCGGACACTCGATCTGGATGTAACCACCGGCGCGGAAGTGGACCTGCTGCCCCACTGGCAGTTCCAGCACCAGTTCCTTGATGAAGGTGGCGACGTTGTCGTTGGAGCGTACGGTGCACTCCCATTTCTTGACGCCGAAAACCTCTTCCGGCACGTCGACCTTCATGTCCTGCTTGACCTTCACCTGGCAGGACAGGCGCTCGCCCTCGCGGGCTTCGCGCTTGGTGATGTGATTGAGTTCGGTGGGGCCGATCGAACCGCCGCCTTCGGGAATCTTGACGCGGCACTGCGCACAGGAACCGCCGCCACCGCAGGCCGAGGGCACGAACAGGCCGTTGGCGGCCAGGGTCTGCAGCAGCATGCCGCCGGTGGGTACCGAGATGCACTTTTCGCCGTTGATCTCGATGCTGACATTGCCCTCGGGCACCAGCATCGACTTGGCGAACAGAATGATCGCGACCAGCACCAGAATGATGGTGACGAAGAATCCGACGCCGAGAATGATTTCTGTCATCGTGCTAACCGTGGTTGTGGGGGGCGTCGACTAGAGCTGGATGCCCGAGAACGCCATGAACCCGAGCGCCATCAGACCGGCGGTGACGAAGGTCACACCGAGACCCTGCAGGCCGTCCGGCACGTCCGAATACTTGAGCTTTTCGCGCACGCCGGCCAGCACCACGATCGCCAGCGCCCAGGACAGCCCGGAGGAGAAACCGTACACGGTGGCCTCGGCCAGATCGTAGTCGCGCTCGACCATGAACAGCGTGCCGCCGAGGATCGCGCAGTTCACGGTGATCAGCGGCAGGAAGATGCCGAGGGCGTTGTAGAGCGCCGGCACGTACTTGTCGAGGAACATTTCCAGGACCTGCACGATCGCGGCGATGATGCCGATGTACGAGATCAGGCCCAGGAACGACAGGTCCACGTCCGGCATGCCGGCCCAGGCCAGCGCGCCGTCCTTGAGGAAGTACTGGTAGACGAGATTGTTGGCCGGCACCGTCAGGGTCTGCACGGCGACCACGGCGACACCGAGCCCGAAGGCGGTCTCGATCTTCTTGGAGATCGCCAGGAAAGTGCACATGCCCAGAAAGAACGACAACGCGAGGTTTTCAACGAAAACCGAACGGATCGCGAGATTGACCAGTTCCATGACTTAAACCGATTCGGTGCGGTGGACGACGTGAATCTGGTAGTCCGGCTTCTCGGCCTGCGCCGGCTTCCAGGTGCGCACGCCCCAGATCAGCATGCCGATGATGAAGAACGCGGACGGCGGCAACAGCAACAGACCGTTCGGGATGTACCAGCCGCCATCGGTCACCAGCGGCAGAATCTCGATGCCGAACAGCTTGCCGCTGCCGAACAATTCGCGGACCACGGCGACGCTCATGAGGATGAAGCTGTAACCCAGACCGTTGCCGACGCCGTCCATGAACGAGGCCACCGGCTTGTTCTTCATGGCGAAGGCTTCGGCGCGGCCGAGCACGATGCAGTTGGTGATGATCAGGCCGACGAACACCGACAGCTGCTTGGACACGTCATAGGCGTAGGCGCGCAGCAGCTGATCGACCACGATCACCAGTGAGGCGATGATCGTCATCTGCACGATGATGCGGATCGAGCCCGGAATCACGTTGCGCACCATGCTGATGAACAGGCTCGAACAGGCCGTCACCGCCGTCAGCGACAGCGACATGATGAAGGCCGTTTCCATCTTCGAGGTCACCGCCAGCGCCGAACAGATGCCCAGCACCTGAAGGATGATCGGGTTGTTGTCGAAGACCGGTTCGGTGACCAGGCTTGTGGTTTCGCTCGCCATTGCTTGCTAGCTCCCTCAGCTCTTCGCGACGCGGTCAAGATACGGCTTGAATCCGCGATCCGACAGCCAGAAGTGGATCAAATTGGTGACACCGCGCGAGGTCAGCGTGGCACCGGCCAGCGCGTCGACCTGGTACTCGGCATCCGCTGCGTTGGGGTTGACGCCGCCCTTCACCAGATGCAGTTCGACCTCGTCATCCTTGTAGACCTTCTTGCCGGGCCAGAGTGCCGTCCAGTTCGGGTTCTCGACCTCGCCACCGAGACCGGGCGTCTCCGCCTGCTGGTAGAAGGTGATGCCGCGCACCGTGTTGCCGTCGGCTTCCAGCGCCAGATAACCGTACATGGTCGACCACAGACCGTATCCCTGCACCGGCAGCACGATGGTCTTGAGCGTGCCGGCCTCGTCACGCTGCAGATAGACGATGGCGTGCTTGGGCACGGCACCGATACCGGCAATGTCCTCGGCCGAGGACAGCGTGAAATTGCTGCTCGCGTCCTTCTGTTCCTTGTACATGTCGAACGTGGCCGGGTTAATGCCTTCGACGTAGTCGCCGCTTTCGATCTCGATGATGCGCGATTCGACCTTGTCGTCGAACACGGCGGCCACATCGATGCCCGGTTGCCACAGGCCCAGCACCTTGAGGATGTTGGTCTGGCGGTCGGCGACACGGTTGACCGTTTGCACCGGCTTGAGAATGACGGCCGCAGCCGACACGAACACCGAGCACACCAGGCACAGGATGAACGCGACGAGAACGGTGTAGCTCTTGCTGTCCTTTTTCATGTCGCCCTCAGACCGCCGCCAGCCGCGACTTGCGACGGCGGATGTTCGCCTTGATCACGCAGTAGTCGATCAGCGGCGCAAAAATGTTGCTGAACAGAATCGCCAGCATCACGCCTTCCGGGAAGGCCGGGTTGACGACGCGCACCAGCACGGTCATGAAACCGCAGAGTCCGCCGAATATCCAGCGCCCGGCATTGGTATGCGCGGCGCTGACCGGATCGGTGGCCATGAACACCGCGCCGAAGGCAAAGCTGCCGAGCGTCAGATGCCAGTACCACGGCACCTGGAAGTACGGATTGTCGGCCGGCCCCAGCCACTGGAACACGTACACCGAAACAACCATGCCGATGAACATGCCGAGGATGATGCGGTAGCTGGCGATACGGGTGTACACCAGGAAGGCGCCGCCCAGCAGGATCGCCGCCGTGGAGACCTCGCCGACCGAACCCGGGATGTTGCCGAGGAAGGTCTGCATCCAGGTGAACCCACCGGCCTGCACCGCATCGACGCCGCCCTGGGCGGCCAAGGCCAGCGGGGTCGCGCCGGTGAAACCGTCCACGGCCGTCCACACCGCATCGCCGGAGTGTTGCGCCGGATAGGCGAAGTACAGGAAGGCACGACCGACCAGGGCCGGGTTCAGGAAGTTCTTGCCGGTGCCGCCGAAGATCTCCTTGCCGATCACCACGCCGAAACTCACGCCGAGCGCGACCTGCCACAAGGGCACGGTGGGCGGCAGGATCAGCGAGAACAGGATCGAGGTAACGAAGAAGCCCTCGTTGATCTCGTGATTGCGCACACCCGCGAACAGCACTTCCCAAAGACCGCCGACCAGGAAGGTGACGAAATAGATCGGCGCCCAATAGGTAAAGCCGTGCACGAAACAGGCGAACCAGTTGTCCGGGCTGTAGCCGACGTAGTGCAGGAACACCTGGCGCCAGTCGTCGAGCTGCGCGATATCCAGCGCCTGCATGCCGAGATTGGCCTGATAGCCCACATTCCAGCAGCCGACGGCGATCGCCGGGAACGTCGCCATCCACACGTAGATCATCGTGCGCTTGAGGTCGATGCCGTCGCGCACATGTGGCGCGCCGCGCGTCACGTCCGGCGGGCTGTAGAAGAAGGTATCCACCATCTCGTAGACGGCGTAGTACTTCTCCAGCTTGCCGCCCTTGGCGAACAGCGGATGCAGCCGATCCAGAACCCCCCGTAAACCGGTAGCCATTATCCTTCCTTCTCGATCTGGTCGAGATTCGCGCGCAGCATCGGCGCGTAGTCGTACTTGCCGACGCACACATAGGTGCACAGCGACAGATCCTCTTCGGCCAGTTCCAGCGCGCCGAGGTTCTGCGCCATGTCGGTATCCCGCACCAACAACGCACGCAGCAGCTGCGTCGGCAGAATGTCCAGCGGCACCACGCGCTCATAGCTGCCAATCGGCACCATCGCACGCGGGCTGCCATTCGTGGAGGTCGAGAACGAGAACCGGCGGCTCGCCTTCGACAGCGCCGAGAAAAACACATTGGTCACGGAATACTTGTCGCCGGCCGGGTTGAGCCAGCCGAACAGCTCGCGATCGCGGTTTTCGACGATCACCGAGACCTGCACATCGAAGCGGCCGAGATAGGCGGCCCAGCCTGCGGCGCGGCGGCCGCCGAGCACCGACCCCGAGATCGCGCGGGCATCGATGTCTTCCAGTTCACCCTTGAGCAACTGGTCGACCGACGCACCCAGACGCGTGCGCAGCAGGCGCGGTTTGCGTACCACCGGCCCCGCCAAGGCAATCACGCGCTCGACCGACAACCGGCCGCTGGTGAACAGCTGGCCGATCGCCACCACGTCCTGGGGGCCGATATGCCAGTTGCTGCGCGTGGCGCCCACCGGCTTGAGGAAATGCATGTGCGTGCCGACCAGACCGGCCGGATGCGGCCCTTCGAATTCGGCGACGCGCAGCGACGGCAGTTCCGGTAGCGGAATCGAGCTGCCCGGCGCCTTGCATACGAACAGTTCGCCTTCGGTCAGGCGCGACAGCACCGCAAGTCCGTTCTTGAAGTCCTCGGCGCGTTCGGCCAGGACCACGGCCGGGTCGGCGGCCAGAGGATTGGTATCGAGCGCGCTGACGAAAATCGCGGCGGGCACCGCGTCGATCGCCGGCGTCTTGTTGTAGGGCCGCGTGCGCAGCGCCGTCCACAGGCCGGACTGGACCAGCTGGTCGCGCACGGTCTCCCGCGCAAGTTGCGGCAGCGCCGACACCGCGTGGCTTCCGAAATCGACCGCCTCATCGCCGTCGACCGCGATCACCACGGACTGCAGCACGCGACGCGCGCCGCGATTGATCGCGGAAACGGTGCCAGCGGCAGGCGCGGTGAACAGCACGCCCGGGTTGCGCTTGTCCTCGAACAGCGGCTGACCGAGCTTCACCCGGTCGCCCTCCTCGACCAGCATCGACGGTTTCATGTCGATGTAGTCGGCACCGATCAGCGCAACGCAGCTGACCGGTACAGCGGGTTCGATGATTTGCTGGGGCGCGCCGGCCAAGGGCACGTCCAGACCTTTCTTGATCTTGATACGCGTGACATCCACGGTTTTAGGCTACCCGGGAAAGAGGGAACGACGGGGTCGCGAGGGATACGGCCGCCGAAGTTTACGGGCTGGCCCCGATCAAATCTAGCAAACGGACCTTTACCCAAGCTCGAAGCGCGGAATATAGCTGCCTAGGCACCAAAGTTGCCAGTGGCAGCAAGGCCTCAAGCCACGGCGTGCTCTGCGTCAGTTCGGCTACCGCGATCAGACGTCAACACGGGCGGACGGCAACAGCGCGCGCCAGCCGGCTTGATTCCGCTCGAATCAGCGTGGCTGACCCTGACGCTGCAGGCGCGCGAACAGGCGCTGCATTTCGGTACCGGACGGCCGTGCCGGCTCTGCGGCCGAGCGATGGGCCGGCAGCGACTGGGCGTGCTGGCCCAGGCGGGATCGAAGGTCGAACTCTAGCGTTGGATTCATTTCAGGCAGCCCCGGGTTGTTCTGATCATCTTTCACGAATTTAAAGCCTTTAAAAACAATACGCAATGCCGACTTCTTAAAGTCGATCCGAATGCTTGAGATTCAACGCCAGAAAATCCCGCGAATTTCCGCCGATCCAGCCCTGTGCCGGCTTGACAGAGGCCGTAGAATCCTTGGCCAGCGCTGAACCCAGAATGAGCTTCATCGATATGGACCTAGACAAGCCCACTCCACACTTCGACAACCCCGGCCAAGAAAAGCGTTTCGGCGTGATCGTCATCGGCGGAGGCCACGCCGGAACCGAAGCCGCCCTGGCGGCGGCCCGCGCCGGCGCGCGTACCTTGTTGTTGACGCAGAACATCGAGACAGTGGGTCAAATGTCCTGCAACCCCGCGATCGGCGGCATCGGCAAGGGGCACCTGGTCAAGGAAATCGACGCCATGGGCGGCGCCATCGCGCTGGCGGCGGATCGCGCCGGCATCCAGTTCCGCATGCTCAACGCCTCCAAGGGTCCGGCCGTGCGTGCCACCCGGGCGCAGTGCGACCGCGCGCTGTACCGTCTTGCAATTCGGGAAATGCTCGAAGCGCAGCCGAACCTCGAACTGTTCCAGCAGGAAGCGGCCGATCTGGTGATGGAAGGTGGCCGCGTGCGCGCTGTCATCACCCGCAGCGGACTGCGCTTCGATGCCGAAGCGGTGGTGCTGACCGTGGGCACCTTCCTCGGCGGCCGCATCCATGTGGGCCTCAACAATCAGCCCGGCGGCCGTGCCGGCGACGCGCCCTCACTACCGCTGGCGGAGCGCCTGCGCGAACTGATGCCGCGCGTGGGGCGCCTCAAGACCGGTACGCCGCCACGTCTGGATGGTCGCTCCATCGACTTTTCGCGGCTCACGGCCCAGCCCGGCGACGAACCGACACCGGTGTTTTCGCTGCTTGGTACGCGCGAGCTGCACCCGCGCCAGGTGCCCTGCCACATCACCCACACCAACGAAACCACGCACGCGATCATTCGCGAGGGTTTCGAGCGCTCGCCGATGTTCACCGGCCTGATCGAAGGCGTCGGTCCGCGCTATTGCCCGAGCGTGGAGGACAAAGTGGCGCGCTTCGCCGAACGCGGCGCGCACCAGATCTTTCTGGAACCGGAAGGGCTCTACACGCGCGAAATCTATCCGAACGGCATTTCCACCAGCCTGCCATTCGACATCCAGGAACGCTTCGTGCGCTCGATCGCCGGCCTGGAGCAGGCGCGGATCACGCGGCCCGGCTACGCGATCGAATACGACTATTTCGACCCACGCGACCTCAAGCGCACGCTGGAAACCAAGACCGTCAGCGGCCTGTATTTCGCCGGCCAGATCAACGGCACCACCGGCTACGAGGAAGCTGCCGCGCAAGGCCTGCTCGCCGGCATCAATGCGGCGCGTGGCGCGGCCGGCGAGGAACCCTGGACGCCGCTGCGCGACCAGGCCTACATCGGTGTGCTGGTGGACGACCTGATCACGCTCGGCACCACCGAGCCCTACCGCATGTTCACCTCGCGCGCCGAACACCGCCTGCATCTGCGTGAAGACAACGCCGACCTGCGACTGACGCCGCTGGCGCATGAACTCGGGCTGGTCGACGACACGCGCTGGACACGCTTCGAACACAAGCGCGAGGCGATCGACGCCGAGAACGGACGCTTGGGCGCACTCTGGCTCAAGCCGGCGCAGCTCGCGCAGCCCGCACACGTGGCGGTCTTCGGCGAGGCGCGTGAATCGGCCGGCGCCAAGGTCCTCGATCTGCTGCGCCGGCCGCAGGTGCGTTACGCCCACTTGCAGGCCTTGAATCTCGCGCCCCAAGAAATCGATACGGCCGTGGCCGAGCAGGTGGAGATTCAGGCCAAGTACGCCGGCTACATCGAGCGCAGCCGGCTCGAAATCGAACGCACGCGGCGCCAGGAGTCGATGACGCTGCCCACGGACTTCGACTATTCCGGGGTCTCGGGACTGTCCAACGAAGTCCGCCAGAAGCTGCTGAGCCATCGCCCGGAAACACTGGCGCAGGCGGGCAGGATTTCGGGCGTGACGCCGGCAGCGATCTCACTGCTGCTGGTACACCTGAAGGCGCGCGAGACGAGCGCCACACGCCGAGCATTTTGACAGCTGCCTGTTTCCGCGTGAGGCGTGAGGCGTGAGGCGTGAGGCGTGAGGCGAAAAGGCTACGGGCCTCCGCGGCTTTCAAGCGTCTATGCCTCACGCCTTCGCGTCACCCTCATGTGCACTCAGGCTTCCACGCCTGGCACCTTCCTCACGCCTCACGGGCCGCGCCCCAGCGCGGCCTGCAACTGCCCGCCGTGCTCACGCAACCACTGTCGGTGCTGCTCGTATTCGGGCATCTGACGGGCGACCAGCCCCCAGAAACGCGGTCCGTGTGATCGCCAGCGCAGATGGCACAGCTCATGGATCACCACGTAGCGAAACGTCTCGCTCGGCGCCATCAGCAGGCGCCAGTTGAGACTGATCCGTCCGTCCCAGGTGCAGCTGCCCCACAAGGTCTTCTGATCCGCAATACGCAGGCCGGAATACGGCAGGCCGAGACGCATCGATTCCTCGTCGAGCATGTCGCGCGCGGCGTCACGCGCGCGTTCGCGCAGCGCGTGGATCAGAAACGCGCGCAGCTTGTCGCCCTGCGTCTTCCAGGCGCCGGGCACGTACAGCGCGATGCAGTCATCGGCGATCCGCATCTGCGGCCGCTTCAGGCGCGCAGGATGGACCTCGACGCGACGCGGGCGGCCGAGCAGCGGCAGTTCGTCCTGGCCGTCCCAGCGCATCGGCGCGACGCCGGCCTCGGGCGCGACGCTGCTCAGCTCGGCGAGTTTGCGCGCAATCCATTCGCGGCGACTCTGGAGAAATGCGTAGGCCTCGCGGCGCGACGCGTGACGGGGGATCACCAGCCGGACCTCGCGCGGCGCGCGCAGTTCGATGCGGATCTGGCGCGCACGCGCGCTGATCCGTTCGTCCACGTCCCAGTCCTCCTGCAGCAGCCATGCACCGGGCTCAGTCGCCATGTCCACCCCCGCCGGACAGGCGATCGTAGCTCGCCAGCTCGCCACCGTTGAGCAGCATGATCTGCTGCTCGGCGGCGGGCCGCAGATGGTCGTCCCGGCCGACGCCCATCATCCTCAGGTAGTACGGCACCAGCGCCAGACGCAGCGTGGCCTCCAGCATGCCGTGGCGCATTCCGTAGTCCTGCTCGACCACGCGCTGCTGGGCCGGGCTGAGCCCGGCATGCGGGCCGATCCGCACACTGACGAGATTGCTCCATTCCCAATCGTCGGTCTGGTCCGGCACCTCGTCGCCGAGCTGCGGAATGCCGCTGATGCGCGAGAGCAGGAAATCTCGATAGGCCTGATGCGTCTCCGACCATGCGCGGGCATGCCAGCGGCCGGCGTGTGCCAGGGCGTGCGGCGCGACGCGCAGGCGGCGCGGCTCGGGATGACTCATCGACTGGTACTCGACCTCGAGCCAGCGCCGGTCTCGGATCGCGGTACTCATGCGCTGCAGAATTCGGACATCAAAGGCACGTTCCGGCAGTTGCAGCAGCTCGATCGGCGCCACCTGCGCCGCGACCACGGACAAGGGCGTTGCCGCGACGTCGCCGACGTTGCGCAGAACCTGCAGGAATTCCTGCACCGTACCGCGCAGGTAGCTGGGTTCGAACTGGTCGCTGGCGCGGTAGGTTCCAGCGTCGCCGCTCAGGCATCCCGGATGCAGTGCCCGATAGCGGGCAAGGTCCTGTTCGGCCCGATCAATGCCGCAGTCGAGGCAGTCGCCGAGATCCTCGGCGCTGACGGCGCCGTTCCAGATCAACAGCGCTTCGAGCAACATCGCGCGTTGGCGCTCATCCCAGTTCAGACGATTGGCAGGCGGTGGCATAGGCGATCAAACAGGGCGGACCGGCCCACTATACCGGCGCGACGGAGCCGCGCATGCCTCAGCCATTCGATGCGTCATAGCCGATGCGCTGAAGCACGCCGTCGAGTTCTTCGAGACTGTGGAAGCGGACCCGCAACTCGCCACGGCCATCGTCGGCGGCCTCGATACTGACCGGATAGCCAAGCTGTTCGGCCACGGCGCGTTCCAGGCGGCGCCAGTCCCCGCCCTTGGCGGGCGATGTCGCGGGGGCGCGACGATCCGAGCTGAGCTGGCGCTCCAGGGCGCGCACGTTGAGCTTGCGGCGAACGGCGTCCCGCGCCCATTGCAGTTGCTTGTCCGGGGCAACGGAGGCGAGCACCTTGGCATGCCCCGAACTCAGGCTGCCTTCGTCCACCATCGTCTGCACGGCCGGCACCAGATTCAAGAGGCGCAGGAAATTGGTGATGTAGACCCGCGACTTGCCGACGCGCTCGGCGAGCTGCTCGTGGGTCATGCCGGTGCGCTGCGCCAATTGGCGCAACCCCTGCGCCGTTTCGATCGGCGTCAGCGATTCGCGCTGCAGGTTCTCGATCAAGCCGAGAACGTGGGCTTCGTCGTCGGCCAGATCATCGCGAACGATCGCTGGAATCTCGTGCACGCCGACCAGCTGCGCAGCGCGCCAACGGCGCTCGCCGGCCAGTAGCTCGAAACCGCCATCGATGCTGCGCACGACCACCGGCTGTATCAAACCCGATTCGCGGATCGATTCGGCGAGTTCGCGTAACCGGTCGGAATCGAAACGGCGCCGCGCCTGCGTCGAGCCGGAACGGATCAGGTCGACCGGAATCTGGCGTATCGATTCGGAGGCTGCGGACATCGTTGCGCGGTAGGATCAGAAGGGAATGACAAGGTGCAGCATTTCGCGTTTGACGGCGCGGGCCGGGCAAATCGGCGCCTGTGTCATAATTTGCGGCCGAGAACTCGTGCCAACCGAGAAGTCAATCCGTGGATATCAGCGCCGTCACCCAGCATTACCGGGGCATCATAGAGGAGATCGGCGAGGACGCCGATCGCGAAGGCCTGCTGCGAACCCCACAACGCGCGGCCAAGGCCATGCAGTTCCTGACGCAGGGCTACCAGCAAAGCGTGGAGGAGATCGTCAACGGCGCCATTTTCGCATCGGCGAACAGCGAAATGGTGATCGTACGCGACGTGGAGCTGTATTCGATGTGCGAGCACCACATGCTGCCGTTCATCGGACGGGCGCACGTGGCGTATATTCCGGACGGCCGCGTCATCGGCCTGTCGAAGATTCCGCGCATCGTCGACATGTACGCGCGCCGCCTGCAGATTCAGGAAAGCCTCACCCAGGAAATCGGTGAGACGATCCAGCAGGTCACCGGCGCCGTGGGCGTTGCCGTGGTCATCGATGCGAAACATTTGTGCGCAATGATGCGAGGCGTCGAAAAGCAGAATTCGTCCATGACCACCTCATGGATGAACGGACGTTTTCGCGACGATCCTCGGACGCGCAGCGAATTCCTGACCTTGGTCCGATCCTGAATTCCGCGCCGGTGACTACCGTACAATCCCAACCCGGCGGCGTGCATCGGCATTCATCCGACTCGCGTATAAGTTCTGCAAGGAGCTGCCCGTCACAGGTTCTGCGCGGCAACATGCATTCATCTTTTCGGAGATAACCAACATGGCCGGCATGGCCTCCAGCGTTCCCTTCGGCACTCCCGATCAGATCGAGGTTCTGGTCTCGATGGAGCCGTTCGTTCGCGAACAGATCGTCGAGCATCTGGCGCGCCGCAATCTGTGGTTCCCATCCGACCTGCTGCCTGCCGACGCGATCAGCAGCGACATGATCGACGAGGATCTGGCCCGCGTGCGCGAAGCCGCTCGCGGCCTGCCGGACGCGATTCGCGTGGGCCTCGCGCTGAACCTGCTGACCGAGGAAGGGCTGCCGCACTTCCACCGCCTGATCGCGACCCACCTCGGCAACGAATCGCCGTGGTCCACCTGGAACAACATGTGGACCGCTGAGGAAGATCGCCACGGCTGCGCTCTGCGCGACTATGTGCGCGACGCGCGCATCTTCGACATGGGCGCGCTGGAACGCATGCAGTACGCCTACATCGAATCGGGCTTCAATCCGCTGTGGGAACAGGACCCGTACCGGCTGCTCGCTTACACCTCGATGCAGGAGAAGGCGACCCAGATCGCGCATGCCAATACCGGACGCAGCTGCTCGGACTATGAACCGCGCATTCAGCGCGTGCTGGCGCACATCTCGGCCGACGAGTCGCGCCATTACCAGTTCTACCGCGCCTGCTTCGACGAAATTCTCAAGCGTGACCCGAACCGCGCGCTGAATTCGCTGCTCAAGGTGATGCCGGCGCTGGCGATGCCGGGACACAGCATGCCGGGCTATGACCACATGGCCGAAGTGGTCCGCCGTGCCGGCCTGTACGGGCCGCGGCACTACCAGAAGATCTGCGAAGAACTGCTCAGCTACTGGCGCGTGGCCGAACTCCAGGATCTCAACGCGGACGGGCGCAGCGCACAGGAAAAGCTGATGAAAGTGCCCCTGCGGCTGGCGCGCATGGGCGATTATCTGGAAGCCAAGGCCGGTCGTCGGACTTTCAGTTTCGACTTCATCTATTCGCGCATTCTGGAACTCGACTAGACGTCCTGCCGCCCGCCCCCGCTCGCGGTTGAGGGCCTCGGAGACGGGCGGTGTCGAGATTCATCGAAAAGCGCGTGGTCGTCACCGGCGGCGGCAGTGGCCTCGGTCGCGCGCTGGCCTTGCACTACTCCGGCCACGGCTGGCGTGTGCTGATCGGCGATATCGACCCGGCATCGGCGCAGGAAACCGCGGACGCGATCGTCGCCACGGGCGGCACCGCACTCGCCTGCACCTGTGACGTGCGCGAGGAATCCACACTCGCCGCAATGGCGCGACTTGCGGAGGACCGCTGGAACGGATTCGACATCTGGATCAACAACGCCGGCGTGGCCAACGCCGGCGAGGTCGCGGACCTGTCGATCGATCAGTGGCGCTGGATCACCGACGTCAACCTGCTCGGCTGCGTGCGCGGCGCACGGGTGGCGATACCGGTGCTGCGCCGCCAGCGCGCCGGACACCTGATCAATGTGGCCAGCTTCGCCGGGCTCGCGAACCCCGCCGGACTCGCCGCCTACAACGCCAGCAAGGCGGCCGTCATCTCGCTGTCCGAAACGCTGCGACTGGAGCTGGCCGGAGACGGCATCGGTGTCTCCGTGGCCTGCCCGTCGTTTTTCGCTACGCGCCTGCTCGAAACCAGTGATTCGCTGGCGCCACCGCAATCATCCGAACCCCGGCCACCGCACATGCGTGAACTCGCGCACCGCCGGACGTCGCAATCGCCCATCAGCGCCAGCGATGTTGCCGCGCACCTGTACGAAGGTCTGCTGCGTGAGCGGTTCATGCTGATCGCACACCCGCGGGCGCACTTCCTGTGGCGCCTGAAGCGGTGGTTCCCGGAACTCTGTTTCCGCCTGGCCCGACGGGCTGCGGCGCGGCCGCGCGCATCCTGAAGGGAACCTCTCAGGAACGGACTTCGAACACGTCTGCAAGCTCTTCCGCGTCACTGCCGAGCCATTGCACCTGATCCACCCGGGCGCGTGGTGGCCCCTGATCCAGCCATTTTCGGAATTCATGCAGCGCCGGGCTACGCCCCTCGGCCAGACCTTCGACCGTCCCGTCCGCGCAATTCCGGACCCAGCCGCGAATACCGAGTCGCTGCGCGGTTTCCATCGTGGACTGACGGAAGAACACCCCCTGAACGCGTCCGGTGACCACGAAGCGATATGATGAAGACATCGTTTTTCTCGTGAGGTCCCATGGCGATCTTAGACCGATTTCGGGACGATTCCGCGCCGCCACGCGCCAATCGCGGCGAATCGAGCCGCTTGACCGGCACCGTGCCCGGACCGGACGGACGCAGCTTCATGCGCGTCTGCCTGGAAATGGAACAGACGCCGGGTGCGGACGGCGAGGAAACCCGGATGCGCATGCACGTGTCGGCGGACTTTTCGGCGCTGACGGCCTTGCCGGCACCATCGGCACCGCCGCCCGGCCGCACCGGATCAGGCGCGCTGGCGCCGGCGCGCCGCTGGGTCGCGCACCGCCTGGCCTCGGCGCCGATCCAGCGCGCGCTCGCGCCTCTGGCCGGCAAGACCTTCAATACCTGGATTCATTTGCGCACCTCGACTGCACCACTGGACGGCGGTAGCCGCGCCCTGGTGCCGGGCGGCATCGAACGGCTCGGCCTGCAACTGCCGGACGACGGTGTGCCGTTGCATGCCTGGAGTCAGGATTCCGGCAACAGTCACGCGCAAATGACCGTCATCAATCTGGACGCGCAGCAGTTGCCGCCGCTGCTGCGGCGACTGCTGGGTTCGAGATTCCAGCTTGGCGGTACGATCGTGAACGTGGTCGAACCCAAGCGCGGTGATTAACGTGAATCACGCGCAGCGAGTCCGCTGCCCCTCGCCCACGACGTGGGAGAGGGGAGGACCGCCCGCGGAGCGGGTGGTGGGGAGAGGGCGGCCTGCCTGGCACAGGATTCATTTTCCGGGGTGCCTCCGCCGGCATGGCCGTTAACGTG
>JAHZLQ010000067.1 GCA_022599775.1 Gammaproteobacteria bacterium | reverse complement strand
TACACCATGGCCGAGATCCAGCGCATCAAGGCCCTGGAACAGGCCAAATTCGAACTGCAGAAGCGCACCGAACAGACCATCCAGGAACAGCAGGACGGGGAGGGCGTCATCGAGATGCGGGAGTAGCTGCTGACGCTGGACAAGGTGTCGACTTGCCCGACCGCAGGGCATGCAGTATCAAGCGGCCGCTCGGATGAATCGATGCGGCCGCGATCATTTTGGATCCTCCGTTCCGCCATCAGGTTTCCTCGGCGCCAAACCAGCCTCCGATTGACTGAAAATGAGAAGTCGGCACTGCCCCGCAGTGTCGTGCCGATGGGACCGTACCTCAGCGAAACTTTCTGGCCAAAATGATTCTGGAGCTTATGAGGCCTTTCTGGACCAGGGCAGAACAAGAGGCATAGCGATGACTCAGTTACAAGAGATTTTCAGTGCCCGCTCCTGGCTGTTTGCGCCCGGCGACAGCGAGAAGAAAATGCAGAAGGCAACCGCCAGCGACGCGGATGTCGTTCTCATCGATCTCGAAGATGCCGTCACCGAAGCTGAAAAGCCCCGGGCCCGTGAAATGGTGGCGACGTTTCTGAAGACGCAGGCGGATGACTCCTCACGACTGTGGGTCCGGATCAATCCCTTGCGGGGGCCACACGCCCTGACCGACCTCGCGGCAGTGATGCCCGGCCGCCCGGGCGGCATCATGCTACCCAAATCGCGCGGTCCCGAGGACCTCATAGAGCTCGACCACTATTTGCTCGCATTCGAGGCCGTCAATGGCATTGCAGCGGGCAGCACGCGTGTCTTCCCGCTGATTACCGAAACCGCCGAAGGGATGTTCACGACCGGCAGCTATGCGGGAGCGCCACGACTGACGGCAATGACCTGGGGCGCGGAGGACCTTGCCGACGCTCTGGGCGCGAGCGATAACAAGAATCCCGACGGCAGCTACGGTTTCACCTACGAACTTGCGCGCAGCCTGTGTCTGTGTGGTGCGGCGGCGGCAGGTGTTGCCGCAATCGACACCATTCACGGCGACTTTCGCGATCTTGAGGGCCTGCGCCAGCGCGCCACGCAATGTCGCCGTGCGGGTTTCCGCGGCATGCTCGCGATCCATCCAGCGCAGGTCGACGTGATCAACGAAGCATTTACACCCACCGAAGCGGAAATCGCAGAGGCGTGGGAAATTGTCAAACTGTTTGCGGCGAAGCCGGGTGTCGGCGCCATCGGCTACAAGGGCGGCATGCTGGATCGCCCCCATCTTGCACGTGCACAGGCATTGCTCAGGCTCGCAGGCCAGACGTAACGCATGTCGTCGGGATCAATATGTGATGGCTGGGTCTCCGGATCGAGCCGCCGGCCGACCCGGAATGACGTGACTCTTCCGGCGCGGCTTCTTGGAAGTGTCGGGGTCTGCGCCCGGCTTCAGAACTTGACCGCCGCTCGCAGCGCCTTGAGTTCATCGGGTGTCGCCTCACGATAGCCGGCGGACTTGATGCCACGCCCCAGCGAAATCGGTCCGTAACCGATACGGATCAGCCGGCTTACCTGACAGTTCTGGGATTCCCATAGCCGTCGCACAACCCGGTTGCGGCCCTGCTTCACCGTGACCTGGAACCAGCGATTGGCGGATTCCTCGTCTTCCTCGTCCGCCGGGCGCTGAGCGGCGACGATACGCTCGAATCGAGCCGGGCCATCATCGAGTTCCACGCCCTGACGCAGGCGCTTGAGCGTGCCCTCGTCGATCTCGCCCAGAACACGGACGGCGTACTCGCGCTGGATCTCGTAACTGGGGTGCATCAGCCGCCGCGCCAGCTCGCCATCATTGGTGAACAGCAGCAGACCCGAGGTGTTGATGTCGAGCCGGCCGACCGCGATCCAGCGGCCGGATTCCAGCTTGGGCAGCTTGCGGAACACGGTGCGCCGCCCTTCCGGATCGTCTCGCGTAACCAGCTCACCGACGCGCTTCTTGTACAGCAGCACCTGCGTCGGCTGCGGTTTCACGGCCGTGCGGATGAAGCGACCGTCGACCTGAACGCGGTCGCCCGCGCCGATTTTCTGGCCAAGTTCGGCCGGTTTGCCATTGACGGCGACGCGCCCGGCGGCGATCCATGATTCGATTTCGCGGCGCGACGCCAGGCCGACACCGGCCAGTACTTTCTGGATGCGTTCCATGAGTTCGTTCGCGCTCGGTGAGTCTGTCAGTGAACCTGAT
Source organism: Gammaproteobacteria bacterium (assembly GCA_022599775.1). GTDB lineage: Bacteria > Pseudomonadota > Gammaproteobacteria > Nevskiales > Nevskiaceae > Banduia. Next base: position 50,406 of record JAHZLQ010000067.1, on the reverse strand, counting down.
TGGCAGGGGGACGGTCTTCGTCGGTGTCGTCCGCGGACGGCTCGGACTCGGCCATGCGCTCGTCCGGTTCGTCCGGGGGAAACTCGTCCGCCTCGCCTTCATTCCTTGTCTCGGGCTCCGGCATCACACCGCCCAGCCGCAGCAGCGCAGCTTCGAGCTGTTCCGAATCCTTGATCTCAGGCAAGTCCGGCAATTGGTCGAGTGATTTCAGATTGAAGTCGTCGAGAAACTGCGCGGTCGTCCCGAACAAGGCCGGGCGACCGGGCACTTCCTTGACGCCGACTTCGCGCACCCAGCCGCGTTCCTGCAGGGTGCGCAGAATATTGCTGGACACCGACACGCCGCGTACATCCTCGATCTCGCCACGCGTGATCGGCTGGCGGTAGCAGACCAGGGCCAGGGTTTCGAGCAGCGCACGCGAAAAGCGTGGCGGTTTTTCCTGCCACAGCCGCGAGACCCAGCCGGCATAGTCGCGACGCACCTGGATGCGAAAGCCGCTGGCGACTTCGCGCAGTTCCACGCTGCGCCCTTCCAACTGGCTTTCCAAGCGGTGGATCGAGGCGCGAATGTCCTTGCGCAGCAATCCCAATTCCTCGCCGATCAAACGCTGAATCTGGTCAACCGACATCGGGCCGTCAGCGGACAGCAGCAGGGCTTCAAGGACACGGTCGACATGCGCGTCCGATTCCGGCGACGACGGCGGGCTCGCGTCCGGCGCATTCTCGATTGGCTGTTCGTCGGGTTCCATGGACATGCGGGAAAGGGGTTCAGACCGCTGCGGCGACGTCGGCGCGGGGCCGCACGACGCCAAGCAGCAAGGGGGCGAAGGATCCATCCTGGCGCAGTTCGATCATCGCGCTTTTGACCAGTTCCAGCACGGCCAGAAAACTCACCACGATGCCGAGCTTGCCTTCGTTCGGATCGACCAGATCACTGAACAGCGAGGGCTGACCGGTGCTGAGGCGGGACAGAATATGACTCATGCGTTCGCGCACCGACAAGGGCTCGCGCTGCACCTGATGCGCCCCGCGCAGCTCGGCCCGTTGCAGAGTGTCGCGAAACGCCAGTACCAGCTCGCGCAAGGACGGCACCGCCAGCGGCACGGCAACGTCGGTGCGTTCCGGCTTGGCGTGCGCGACGAAGATCTCGCGACCGCTACGCGGCAGATTTTCGATATTCTCGGCGGCGGTCTTGAAGCGTTCGTACTCCTGCAGGCGTCGCACCAGCGTCATCCGCGGGTCTTCTTCGAGTTCGTCTTCGGGCGCGCTGCGCGGCAGCAAGACCCGCGATTTGATCTCGGCCAGCAGCGCCGCCATCACCAGATATTCGGCCGCCAGTTCCAGCCGCAGTTCCTGCATCAATTCGATGTACTGAATGTACTGGCGGGTCACCGCCAGGATCGGGATGTCGAGAATGTCGAAATTCTGGCGACGGATCAGGTACAGCAGCAGATCCAGCGGGCCTTCGAAGGCGTCCAGGAAGACTTCCAGCGCATCCGGCGGGATGTACAGATCCTCCGGCAACTTGTCGAGCAGGGCGCCGCGCACCTTGGGCGGCTTGTGCTCCTCGGCGATGGCGACGGCGCCCTCGATCGTCATTGCGGGATGAAACCGAGTGCTTCGTGCACCCGCGCCAGGCAGACTTCGGCGCGCGCCGAGGCGCGCGCGGCACCGTCGCGCAGCACAGCACCCAGGGCATCCTGGTCGGCGCGAATTTCGTGATAGTGCTTTTGCACCGGTTCCAGCTGGGCGATCACCGCATCGGCCACGGCCTGCTTGAAGCTGCCGTAGCCCTGGCCGTCATAGGCGCGCGTGATCGCGCCGAAACTGTCGCCGGTACAGGCGGACAGGATGCTCATCAGATTGGAGACACCAGGCTTTTCGGCAAGGTCGTAGCGGATGCTGCCTTCCATGTCCGTCACCGCGCGCTTGATCTTGCGTTCGATGCGCTTGGGTTCGTCGAGCAGGTAGATCGCGTTGGTTTCCGCATCCTCGGACTTGGACATCTTCGCGGTCGGCGTCTGCAGGCCCATGATGCGCGCGCCCACCGGCGGAATCATCGGCTCGGGCACGGTGAACACGTCTCCGTAGAGGCCGTTGAAACGCGTCGCGACATCGCGCGTCAGTTCCAGATGCTGCTTCTGGTCCTCACCGACCGGAACCTGATGCGCGTTGTAGGCCAGAATGTCGGCCGCCATCAGCACCGGATAGCTGAACAGGCCGGCGTTGATGTTGTCGGCGTGCTTGGTGGACTTGTCCTTGAACTGCGTCATGCGCGACAGCTCGCCGAACTGGGTGTAGCAATTCAGCACCCAGGCCAGGCGCGCATGCGCCGGCACGTGCGACTGCACGAACAGCACGTTCTTCTTCGGATCGAGGCCGCAGGCGATATACAGCGCGATGAATTCGTAGCAACGCTCACGCAGCAGCGCCGGGTCCTGACGCACGGTGATCGCATGCAGGTCCACCAGCATGTAGTAGCTGTCGAAGTCCTCGTGCAGCTTCACCCAGTTCTTCAGCGCCCCGAGGTAGTTGCCGATGGTGAGGTGCCCCGAGGGTTGGATGCCGGACAACACGACTTGTCGATTTGCGGTTTCGCTCACGGGAATACTTGATTCGGTGGATTGAGGAAGTAGCAGGACGTGCCGGATTCGCGCTAGAGCCCGAGAACCGAGCGCACCAGCATTTCCATGTAGCCGAACGGAAGCCAGAACAGCGCACCGAATCTCGGCACCATGGACGCGAGAATGATCAGACCGAACAGGATCGCGATGCCGTAGGGCTCGACCCGACTCAGCTTGTAGGCCTGCTGCGGCGGCAGAATGCCCGCCAGCACGCGGCCACCGTCCAGCGGCGGAATCGGAATCAGGTTCAGCACCATGAAAATCACATTGACCATGATCCCGGCGTTGGCCATGTACATCAGCCCCATCCACAGACCGTCACCGCGTCCCAGTGTCAGGCCGATCTTGAGGATCATGCCCCAGGCGATGGCCATCGCCAGGTTCGACATCGGGCCGGCCGCAGCCACCATCGCCATGTGCTTGCGCGGATTGCGCAGATTGCTCTCGACCACGGGCACCGGCTTGGCCCAGCCGAAGAACATTCCGCCCAGCAGCAGCGTGACGGCCGGCAGCAGCAGCGTTCCGACCGGATCGACGTGCTTCAGCGGATTCAGGCTCAGGCGCCCCTGATTGGCAGCCGTGTGATCGCCGAAGGCACGCGCCGCCCAGCCGTGAGCAACTTCGTGCAAGGTAATCGCCAGCAGGATGGGCAGCGCATAGATCGCGAGCTGCTGGATCAGGGAAAGCGACGAACTCATCGCGGAATCGATCTTGGGGGTGGCGTCATCGGGCTTCGGTCGGCTCAGTCGTATTGCGAGTCCGAGGCATCCTCCATCCAGGCCACGCGACCCTTGCCCTGGCGGACCAGCTTGGGCTCGCCGTCCGTCAGGTCGAGGATCGTGGTGGGTTCGTAGCCACAATTGCCACCGACGACGACCACGTCCACCAGGCGGTCGAGCTGGGCGCGCACCTCTTCCGGATCGCTGACCGGCAGATGGTCCGGCGGCAGGATCAGCGTGACGGACAGCAAGGGTTCGCCCAGCGCCTCCAGCAAAGACTGCGCGATGGCGTTGTCCGGAATGCGCAGGCCGATGGTCTTGCGCTTCTCGTGCTGCAGGCGCCGCGGCGCTTCGTTGGTCGCCTGAAGCACAAAGGTGTACGGCCCCGGCGTCATCGACTTGAGCAGCCGGAACTGGGCGTTGTCGACGCGGGCGTAGGTCGAGATTTCCGAAAGATCGCGGCACACCAGCGTGAACAGATGGTGCTTGTCGAATTGGCGGATCGCCCGAATCCGGTCCGAAGCGGCCTTGTCGCCGAGGTGGCAACCCAGGGCGTAACAGGAATCCGTGGGGTACGCGATCACCGCGCCCTTGCGCAGATGCGCGCCGATCTGGGCGAGTAGCCGCTTCTGCGGATTCAGGGGGTGTACGGAAATCCAGTCTGCCATGCCCTATTGTAGGGTTTCTTGCCGTGCTCGGTCCTACTCGTGACCGGCCCACCTTATAATCAGCGCATGAAACAAGTTCTGGATTTCCTGCCGGCCGTCGCGTTTCTTGCTGCGTATGTCCTCGGCGACATCTATCAGGCCACCATCGCGCTCATCGCCAGCCTGGCGCTAGTGGTGATCGCCTATGCAATTCTGGAACGGCGCCTGCACAAGACGCACTTCATCACCCTGCTGGTGGCCGCGGCCCTGGGCGGGCTGACGCTGTACGTTCATGACCCGCGCTTCATCAAGTTCAAGCCCACCGCCGTCTACGCGCTGTTCGCGCTGGCGCTGCTGGGCAGCCAGATTTTCGGCCAGAAAGTGCTGATGCAGCGTTTCGGCAGCAAGATGATGGAATTGCCGGACACGGTGTGGCGCAAGATCAATCTCGCCTGGGCGGTGTTCTTCGTCGGCCTGGCCGCGCTCAATCTGTTCGTGGCGCAGGAATTTTCCGAGGCCACCTGGGTCAAGTTCAAGGTGTTCGGCTTCACCGCGCTGACCTTCGCCTTCCTGATCGCCCACGCCCCGTTCGTGGCGCGCTATCTGCCGAAGGAAGAATAGGCCGCATGCTTTACATGATTCTCGGAACGGACGCGGCGGATTCGATGAACGCGCGCGCACAGGCGCGCCCCAAGCACCTGGACCATCTGCAGGCGCTGCAGGACCAGGGCCGGCTGATTCTCGCCGGACCGCGACCACGGGTCGATTCGGCCGATGCCGGTGCCGCCGGCTTTCACGGCAGCCTCATCGTCGCCGAGTTCGACTCGATCGAGGCGGCACGAGCCTGGGCCGCGGCCGACCCCTACGCCCAGGCCGGTGTGTTCTCCGAGGTGCTGGTGCAGCCGTTCGTGAAGGTATTTCCACGCTGACATGGACCGCATCGCCGCCATTCGAGACTGTTTGACCCAGCGCTTCACGCCGCAGCAACTCGACATCGGGGATGACAGCGCGCTGCACGCCGGCCATGCCGGGGCCGCCAGCGGCGCCGGGCATTACCGGGTGCATATCGTCAGCCCGGCGTTTCGCGGCATGTCGCCGCTGGCCCGTCACCGCGCGGTCTACGACGCCGTGTCCGAGCTGATGGGACGCGAGATTCACGCCCTTTCGATTCAGGCGCGATCGCCGGAGGAACCTTCGCCGGGCAAGGCTTGATCGGCCGCGTCCGTGATCGGCGCCGGCATCTGTTTGAGCCACAGATCGCGCTGCGGAAATGGAATCGAAATGCCGTTGCGGCGAAAACTGTCGTCGATCTCGAATCGAAGGTCGCTCGCCACGATGAAGCGCCGCTCCACGAAATGGATGAACACGCGCAGTTCGAAGTCCAGCGAACTGTCGCCGAAGTTGGTGAACAGCACCTGCGGCCCTGGAACGTCCGGCAAGTCCCCCGCCTTGATCGTGACCTCGTGCTGATGGGCGACCTCCAGCAGCAACTCGCGCACACGCCGCGTATCCGAACCATAGGCCACCCCCACGGCGACGGTGATGCGACCGACGTTGTCGCGCAAATTGAGGTTGGCGACGGCATTCGACAGCAGGTCCGAGTTCGGCACCACGATGCTTTCGCGGCCCACGGTTTCGATCTCGGTGGAGCGAATGCGGATGCGCCGCACGAAGCCTTCGTTGCCGTTGACAGTGATGTAGTCGCCGGTGCGCACCGGCCGCTCGAACAGGATGATCAGCCCGGATACGAAGTTGTTGACGATGTTCTGCAGACCGAAACCGATGCCGACCGACAGCGCGCCCGCCACGATCGCGAGCTTGCTGAAGTCCAGCCCGGCGACCGACAGGCCCACGATCGCCGCCACCACGAAGGTCGCGTAGCCGAACAGTGTGGCCACCGAGTCACGGGTGGACGGCTCGACATGGGTCTTGGGCAGCCAATCCAGCTCGATCTTGCGCTTGAGCCGCCGCGTGAAGGTGAACAGCAGCGCGAACCAGAACAGGCCCAGCAGCAACTGCGCCGGTACGATCTGCACGCTGCCGATCTGCAGGCCGCCACGCGTGAGATGCTCGCGCAGGGATTCGCCGATCTCGGACAGTCCCCAGACCTGCAACAACTTCCAGGCGGCCAGCGGCCACAACAGCAACTGCACGGCCAGGAACAGCCAGCTGAGTTCGCCCAGTTCCTTGCCCGGCGCGACGCCCAGCCAGCCACGCAGTGTCTGTTGCCAGCGGAAGCGTCCCTCGTTGAGGGTGCGACTGAGATAGCCGATCAACCAGGACAGCACCAGGCCGGACACGACGATGGCGACGGTCCAGACCCATCTTGGATCGATGTATTGCAAGCGGAATTCCGAATCAAAAGTCCCCGCGCGAAGATAGCACTGCGCGCCGCCCGACCGCGCGGCTGGACTTGCAGGGCAAGCCGCCAACGAGGCTCAGCCAGGCATGGTCCGTCCACGCCGATGCTGGCGCCACTTGCGACCGCAGCGCCAGGAGCACAGCAAGCCTTCGAACCCCAGCCAGGCGGCGAAGAACCCCATCAGCGCGGCGCCCCAGCGTTGCAGAGCGGCCGCGATGAAGTCCGGCACATTGCCCTTGTAGACGCCCTTGAACAAACCCAGCAGCGGATGCGGCCGCATCAGCAAGCGTCGCTGATCGGCCAGCAGCGCCAGCCCGCGGCTGCCCTTGCGCGATGCCTTGGCCAGCCAGATGCCGGCTTCGTCGCCGAGCTTGAGCGTTTCGATTCCGCCACGACCGGACAGCCACAGCGCGAAACTTCCGCCGGGTGTTTGCGCATAGCGCGTCGCCAGCTTGAGCTCCGAGGCGTCGTCGACATTGCGCAGTATTCGCAGGGCCGGCGCCGGACCGGCACGGCGGCCGAGCCGCGTCGCGTCTTCGACGACATCGACCAGCGGCGCAGCGCGGCGCTCACGCAGTGCCGTTCGCGACAATCTCGCCAGCGACTTGGCGAAAGTCCGGGTCATCGACCCGCTGCGTCGCGCGAACTTGAGCAAGGCGGCGCCAAGGTCCAGCTCCGGCGCCACGGTCAGCACGATACCGGCGGCCGACAGCGCGACGATGATGTCGTCGACCTCCTCGCCGCGAATCGCGCGACCGGACTGAATCACCAGATCGCGGATGTCACCGAACACGAACAGATCGGCGACCACGGCCCCGCCCAGCGCCTCGACACTCTCGCCCTGCCCGGTCAGAGCGCCGCGACCGACTTCGCGCACGCGCCGCGCCCAATTGTCCCGTTCCGCGATGATGCGTTCGCGCAACGACGCGAGTTCGGCGACCGAGTCGCCTGCCTCGAGTCCGGCATCGACCACCAGCAGCGCCTCGGAATAGCGCGCTTTGGCCCGGAGCGCCTCCGCCTCTTGCAGGTAGTGATAGTCCGGCAGCGCCGCCAGCTCGGCACGCAGCTTCAGCGACGGCCAGTCCGGCAGGCACAGAAACAGCAAGCTGCCGGCGATCGCCGCACGCACGACCGATCCTAAGATTCCACCCCAATCCGTCATGGCGCGATTCTAGCCGCGGCCAGAGCCGGCATTCGCACGCCAGCATTCCGGGCTGTGGTGAAACCTCGGCATATCCTGATCCAGGCTGAGCTGAATCGACATTAGCGCGGCCCGCGCCTGATCCCGCCATGAACGTTCTGCATCACGCCAGCCCGGCTCCGGGCCGGCAATCTAGGCCGGATCTTCGATCAGGCGCCGGAGCGCATCCAGATCGATCACCGGGACGCCGAGCTTTTCAGCCTTGGCCAGCTTGGAACCGGCCGCTTCGCCGGCCAGCACGTAGTCGGTCTTCTTCGACACCGAACCGCTGACTTTGCCGCCCTGCGCCTCGATCAGCGCACTGGCTTCATCGCGGCTCATGCCCGGCAAGCTGCCGGTGATGACGAAGCTCTGCCCGGCCAGCGGGCCTTCGATCGGTGCCTGCTCGATTCTAGGCCAGTGCACACCGGCCGCCCGCAGACGGTCGATGACTTCGAGGTTCTGTGCCTCGGTGAAGAAATGGCAGAGATGGGCGGCGACGATCGGCCCGATGTCCGGCACCGCCTGCAGCAGCGGGCAGCGATCCTTGTCGCGTTCGGCGTGCGCGGTGGGCAGGTCGGTCTGCGCGGCCGTCAGCAAGGCGTCGAGCTCACCGAAATGCCGGGCCAGCTCGCGCGCCGTGCTCTCGCCGGTTTGCGGCACACCGAGCGCGTAGAGAAACCGGTCCAGCGTGGTCTGCTTGCTGCGTTCGATCGCGTCGACGAGGTTCTGCGCGGATTTGTCGCCCATGCGCTCCAGGCCCGCCAGCTTCTCGGCGTCCAGACGATAGATGTCGGCCGGCGATTTCACCTCGCCGGCATCGATCAGCTGGCTCAGCAGCTTGTCGCCGAGGCCATCGATATCCATGGCCCGGCGTGACACGAAATGCAGCAAGGCACCATGCAACTGGGCACGGCAGGACAGACCGTTGGTGCAACGCGCGGCCGATTCGCCTTCTTCGCGTTCAACCTTGCCGCCGCAGACCGGGCAAGCCAGCGGCTGCTCGACGGCACGCGCATCGTCCGGACGCCGTTCCACGATCACGCCCTTGACCTCGGGGATCACGTCGCCCGCCCGACGCACGATCACCTGATCGCCGATATGAATGTCCTTGCGCACCACTTCGTCCATGTTGTGCAGCGTCGCATTGGACACGGTGACGCCGCCGACGAACACTGGCTCCAGCCGCGCCACCGGCGTCAATGCGCCGGTGCGGCCGACCTGGAATTCCACATCGCGCAGGGTGGTCACGGCTTCCTCGGCCGGAAACTTGTGGGCGATTGCCCAACGCGGCGCGCGCGAGCGGTAACCGAGTTCCTCACGGCCGGCGAGATCGTCGAGCTTGTAGACCACGCCGTCGATATCGAACGCCAGGGTCGAGCGCGCGCGACCGATGCGCTCGTAGTAATCGAGGCAGGCGTCCACGCCATCGAGTTTTTCGATCAATGCCGAAACCGGGAAGCCCCAGGCCCGCAGACCATCCATGACCTCGAAGTGGCTATCGAACAGCGGTCCGCCTTCGATCTGGGCAAGCGCATAGGCAAAGAAACTCAAGGGACGCTTCGCCGTCAGCCGCGAATCGAGCTGGCGCAGGCTCCCGGCGGCGGCGTTGCGCGGGTTGACGAAGGGCTTGTGGCCTTCGGCCTCCAGACGCGCGTTCATCAGGCGAAAGCCTTCACGCGGCATGTAGACCTCGCCGCGCACCTCCAGCCGCGTCGGATAACCTTCGCCGCGCAGCGTCAAGGGAATCGCACGGATGGTGCGCAGATTGGCGGTGATGTTCTCGCCGGTTTCGCCGTCGCCGCGCGTGGCGCCGCGCAGCAGATGACCGTTTTCGTAGAGCAGGGACACTGCCAGACCGTCGAGCTTGGGTTCGGCGACGTAGCTCGGGCGCTCGCGATTCAAGCCCTGGCGCACACGCCGGTCGAAGTCGCGTAGTTCGCCTTCACTGAAACAGTTGTCAAGCGACAGCATCGGCACCGCGTGACGCACCGACTCGAATTCCTGCAAGGGCGCGCCGCCCACGCGCTGCGTCGGCGAATCCTCGGTCCGCAGTTCGGGGTGTTCGGATTCGAGTTGCTGCAGCTCGCGAAACAGCCTGTCGTACTCGGCGTCCGGAATGCTCGGATCGTCGAGCACGTAGTAACGATGATTGTGTTCGGCCAGTTCGCGGCGCAGGGCCGCTGCGCGCGCCTGCGACTTCGGCGACGCGCTCATTCGTTGTCGGTGGCCCAGCCCTGCACTTCGGTGCGCAGTTGGGCGGCCAGCGCCTCGGTCAGCGGGGCACGCTTGGTATCGTAAAGCTGCGCATTGAGCGCCTCGGCCAGCTCGCGGCCGGTTTCGAGGAAATCCTCGTAGGCCCGCTCGGCGGCCACCGGTCCTGGCAGGACCATGAACATCGACAGACCCGGCGTGCTGAACTCGCTGGCCTCGGCCGGGTCGAGATGTCCCGGCTTGAGCAGGCTGGCCACGCCGAACACGGTTTTGCTGCGACCCTGCGCGTCGCTGGCGACACGCTCGTAGATCTTCATCTTGTCGCCGTAGCGCAGGCCGGCGCTTTGCAGCGCGCGGTGAATCTGAACGCCGTCGATGTAGGTGCCTTCCCGTTCGGCGATGTAGAACGCAACGATCTTTTCGTCGATTGCCTTGGGCGGCTCGGGCGGTTCAGGCGTCGCCGGCACCGGCGCTGCTGCGATAACTTCGGGCGGCACGGCCTCGGCCGGCATGGCGGGTTCTTCGATGTATTCCGGCTGCGCAGGCGGCAGGTCCGGCTCGCTATCCGCGACGGTCTCGGGCACCACGGCAGCGGCGCGCTGTCCGGTCAGAATCGGGTCGAGCCGCGGCTCGCCGCGACGGCGCGGCTGGCCGACGCCGAACTCGTCGAATCCGGTGCCGCTTCCGGATGCCTCGCCGCCGGTCGCACCATTGCCCGGCGCCTTCTTCCACAGGTCCATCTGGTCCGCAGCCTCGGCCGCATGCGGCGGTGTCTTGACGCTGCTGCCGGGCACTTCACGCTTGCGGCGCTTCCTGGTCGGCTTGGGACGATCGGCGTTGGCCTTGTGGCGCCCGATCAAATAAAGCGCGATCAATACCGCGATCGCGAGTATCAACAGCGACAAGTGCAAGCTGCTCATGCGGCTTCTCCGGCCAACTCCAGTGCCTGATTGACGTCGACGCTCACCAGCCGCGACACGCCCGGCTCTTGCATGGTGACTCCGTGCAGATGTTCCGCGAGTTCCATCGTGATCTTGTTGTGGGTGATGATGATGAATTGCACATTGGTCGACATCTCCCGGATCACGTCCACGAAGCGACCGACGTTGGCGTCGTCCAAAGGCGCATCGACTTCGTCGAGCATACAAAAAGGCGCGGGATTGAGTTCGAACAGGGCGAACAGCAGGGCCACGGCGGTCATTGCCTTTTCACCACCCGACAGCAGATGGATCGTGGTGTTGCGCTTGCCCGGCGGGCGCGCCATGACCCGTACACCGGTGTCCAGCAGGTCTTCGCCGGTCAGTTCGAGATTGGCTTCGCCGCCGCCGAACAGCTTGGGGAAACGATCGCGGAAGATCGCGTTGACGCGGTCGAAGGTCACACGAAAGCGATCCTTGGTTTCCTTGTCGATCTTGCGGATCGCTTCTTCCAGGGTTTCCAGCGCGGCGGTGATGTCCTCGTACTGCTCGGTGAGCACAGACTCGCGGCCGCCGGCTTCTTCCAGCTCCTGAATCGCTGCCAGATTGATCGCGCCGAGCCGCTCGATGCGCCGTGCCATCGAAGCCAGCTTTTCCTCCCACACCGCGGGCGTGGACTCTTCGCTCAATTCAGCCACCAGAACCGCGTACTCGAACCCGGTCTCGGCGAACTGCTCGGTGAGCGCGCGCCGCCGTTCCAGCGCCGCCTGCGAATCGAGCTGGGTCTGTTGCAGGTGCTCGCGCGCGGTTTCCACCGCCATGTCCGCAGCGCGCTGCTGATGCAGCGCTTCGGAAAGTCTGGCTTCGGCGGCGGCGCAGCGTTCGCGCGCAGCACGCAAAGCGTCCCGGGCCGCCTGCGTTGCGGCACGCGCGGCTTCCAGCTCGTCACGATGCGTGGCGATCGGTTGATCGAGTTCGGCGGCCCGCTGCTGCTGCTCGTGATGCTGTTCGGCCAGGGATTCACGGCGGCCGGTGAGTTCCTCGAGCGCCTGCTCCAGCGCCGCCAACGAACTGCGCGTGGACGCCAGCTGGACCTGCGTCTGATTGCGGCTTTGCTGGACACGTGCCATTTCACCGCGTGCCTGATTCAGTGCGTCTCGTGCCTGAGCCTGCGCCTGCTGCAGTTCCACACGTTCGCCACGCAGACGCTCGGCCACCGCCTCCAACTGCGAGAGATTGGATCGTGCCTCGGCCAGTTCGTGCGCGCGCTCTTCGCGAGCCTGGGTCTGCGCCTCGATCTCCGTCTGCAACTGGCGGGAACGCGTCTGAATCTGCTCCAGTCGCACCGCCTGTGCCTGGCGATAGGCCATGCGCTGCGCCTGGCGTTGACGGGATTGGTCGAAGCGACCCGCCAGTTCGCGGCGCTCGGCTTCCATCGCCTGCATGCGCTGGCGTGCAGCGTCCAGCTGCTGCTCGCGCTCACGCACCAGTGCGGCGACTTCTTCGACCTGCTGACGCAATTGCTTGAGCAGGCGGCCGCGCGCGATCACGCCACCCTTGTCCTGCTCCGCGCGCGGGAAACGAACCCAGCCGTGGCCGCGCCAGACGCCGTCGGTGTCGATCACCGATTCGCCGGCCGGCAGCGACGGCAGCAGTTGCGCAGCGGCCGCGGCCGAGTCCGCACAATGGATGGTCTGCAGCCAGGCCAGCGCGCCGGCCGGTCCGCGCACGCGGGCGGCCAGCCGGCCCGGCGCGACCGCGCCGTCGGATTCGGAAGCGGCCACCAGCGCCGCACCGGTTTTCGGTCCCAACCGGGTTTGTTCGAGCGTGCTCGTCTGCGGCGCGATCGGCGCCTGCAGCAGATCGCCGAGCACGTATTCCACGGCCGACTCCCAGCCCGCCTCGACCTGAATCACGCTGGCCAGACGCGGCGCTTCCTGCAATTCCAAACCTTTGAGCCATTCGCCCAGAGCTTGGTCGTCCTGGCGCAGGGCGGCGTTCTGCAGGGTTTCCAGCGAAGCCATGCGTCCGCGCGAGGATTGCAGCGTCTGCCGGGATTCGTGCAGCGCCGAGTCCAGGGCCGAACGCTCCTCGCGCAGCTGGGTCAGGGATTCATCGAGGATTTGCAAACGTGCCTGACCGTTTTCGATCTCCACCTGCAGCCGGGCCAGTTCCTCGTCGACATCGAACAGGCTGGACTGCAGGGGCGACAGATCCAGCGCGGCATGCTCCTTCTGCACGCGCTGCAGGCGCTCGTCGGCCTGCGACAAACCACGCTCCAATTCACGCGCACGCACGCGCTCGCCCTCGGTCTGCACCAGCGGCGCCTCGGCGCGCTGCGTGAATTCCTCCCAGCGCGTCTGCACCGTGGCCTGCACCTCCTCGGCCTCGATCAGCGCCGACTGGGCGGCGGCTTCCCGCGCCACCGACTGCTCGGCCTGCTCGGCCTGCGCCTGCTCGGCGCGACGCAGCGACTCCAGCCGCGTGGCTTCCTGCGCATTGCGCTGTTCCAGATCGCGCAGTTGCAGCGCGAGCTGGTCGATCTCGCGTTGCTTCAGGGTCTTGAGTTCGTGGGCGTGCTGCAGATTCTGTTCGAGCCGCGCCAGTTCGGCCTCGACCTCGTAAACCCGACTCTGCTCGGCAGTCAGGCTGGCATTGGCCTCTCGATGCGTGGTTTCCGCAAGGCCGCGCGCTTCGACCTGGGACTGCGCTGCGGCGCGCGCCGCTTCGAGCGCGTTCTGGCACTGGCTGATTGCGGCTTCCTGAGTGGCGCAGGCGCGCTCCTGTTCGCGCACCCGCAGGGCCAGCAGCTCCGCTTTGAGGAGACGTTCCTGCTCCTTGAATTCCTTGAATTTCTCGGCATTGGCCGCCTGCCGGCGCAGCGTATCCAGCCGCGCCTGCAGTTCGCCACGCAAGTCATTGAGTCGCGACAGGTTTTCGCGCGTCCCGCGAATCCTGGACTCGGTTTCGCGGCGGCGCTCCTTGTATTTGGAAATACCGGCGGCCTCTTCCAGCCACACCCGAAGTTCCTCCGGCTTGGCTTCGATCATGCGCGAAACCATGCCCTGCTCGATGATCGCATAACCAGTGCGATTGCCCAGGCCGGTGCCGAGAAACAGATCCAGCACATCGCGCTTCAGGCACTTGGAACCGTTGAGGTAGTACTGGGAGCCGCCGTCGCGCGTCAGCTCGCGCTTCACCGCGATCTCGTTGTAGGCCGCGTAGGGCCCCTGCACCGTTGCATCAGCGTTGTCGAACATCAATTCGACGGAGGCGCGGCCCACCGGCTTGCGGGTCCGCGATCCGTTGAAGATCACATCGTCCATCGACTCCGAACGCAGCTGCTTCATGCTCGATTCGCCGAGCACCCAGCGCACCGCGTCGATCACATTCGATTTGCCGCAGCCGTTGGGGCCGACGATCGACGTCAGATTGGACGGCAGCGGCAATACGCTGGGGTCCACAAAGGACTTGAAACCGGCCAGTTTGATTTGCGAAAGGCGCATTCGTTCTTGAAAGGCGGCCCGCGTCCGGGCGCGCCGCGTAAGGGGTTCAGGGCTGGAAAGCCCACAAGTGTAGTGGATCGGTGACGCTTGTATGAATGCGTATTTGCCTCGATCAGCCCGTACAATGCGCAGCCTTCCGCCACGAGGCCCGTTTGACCGTGACAAGCTCGCCCAGCAAGACCCTCGAGACCTTTCCCAATCCCAGTCCGCAGCGCGATTTCACGATCCGCATGCGGATCCCGGAATTCACCTGCCTGTGTCCCAAGACCGGACAACCGGATTTCGGCACGATCTATCTGGAATACGTCGCCGACGCCCTGTGCGTCGAACTCAAGGCACTCAAGCTCTACATCTGGAGCTTCCGCAACGAGGGCAAGTTTCACGAAGCCGTGACCAACGAAATTCTCGACGATCTGGTCGCCGCGCTGGCGCCGCGCTGGATGCGGGTAACGGCCGTCTTCAATGTGCGCGGCGGCGTCTACACCCATGTGGTGGCCGAACAGCGGCAGGATGGCTGGCACGGCGCGATTCTGCCGGCCGCCTGGCATGTGGACCCGACCGGCGCCGGCGAAACCCCCTGAGACCATTAGGCGGCGCCTCATGCTCAGGTCCTTCCGGAAACACAGGCGAACGCGTAACAGCCGATGGACACTGGGGCTGAGCTTGCTCCTTTGCGGGCTGGGCCTGCTCGGCACAGCCTCTGCGGCGCCCACTGCAAGCCCAGCCGCGGTTCAGGCCGTCTCGCCCGATTTGCAGCTGCGCCGTCTCGCCGCGGACGTCTGGATGCACACCTCCTGGGCCGACTATGACGGCCAGCGCGTACCCTCGAACGGCTTGCTGGTGCTGCGCCCCGAAGGCCTGCTGCTGATCGACACGACCTGGGATGCCGGCAGCACCGCCGAACTGCTGGTATGGGCGCAGCAGCAATTCGGCCGAACTGTCGACCTGGCGGTCTCGACCCGCTCGCATACCGACCGCGTCGGTGGCCTGGCGGCGCTGGATGCCGCTGGCATCCCGGCCTACGCCTCGCCCCGCACGCTGGAACACCTTGCCCAAAGGCCGGCGTTTCGTGGCCTACGGGCACTGCCCGATTCGGAGCGCCTTTTGGAGAACCAGCCTGTGCGCTTCTCCGGCGTCGAGATGATCTATCCCGGCGTCGGCCACAGCGACGACAATCTCGCGATCTGGATCGAGGATCATGGGATTCTGTTCGGGGCTTGCGCCGTCAAATCCGCCAGCGCCACGACACTCGGCAACATCGCGGACGCCGACCTAAGCGCCTGGCCTCACGCGATTCGCGCATTGCAGGCGCGCTATGGCTCGGCGCAGATCGTGGTGCCCGGCCACGGCGAACCCGGTAGCACCGAATTGCTGAAGCGCACGCTCGAACTGCTGGGCGGAAGCCCTTAGCGCCGGTTTCGCAGCAGATTCGTACAAGACAAATGTCGCCTGCAGCACGCAGAATCCCTTCATCGACTCAATGCCGGAGACAGCCGTGCGCTCGCTGGAACAATTTCTGACCGATTACTCGAAAAGCCACCGAAATCCGACGAATCGCCTGATTCACTACATCTGCGTACCGGTAATTTTTTTCGCGACACTCGGGCTGTTCTGGCTGGTTCCGATCGGCCAATGGCTGGGTCTGGACGGTGTTGCTGCAGACAGCGTGAATCTCGCCACACTGGCGACCGTGCTGGCGCTCGTTTTCTACGCCCGCCTGTCCGCCGCCAGCTTCGTCTCGATGCTGGCCTGGAGCGCCGTGAGTTTCGCGCTGATCCTGGCGATCGAATCGACCGGCGGTTCCGTGCTCGTAATCTGTGCCAGTCTTTGGGTTGCAGCCTGGGCGCTGCAGTTCTATGGGCACAAGGTCGAGGGCGCAAAGCCCTCGTTCGCAGACGATCTGGTGTTCCTGCTGATCGGCCCACTGTTCGTCCAGCACGAACTCATCGGCTCGCCGGGCAAGGGCAAGTCCCACGCCTGAGTCGTCGAGTAAGCCTCAAGAGGCCCGCCGTTCGGACTTCGTGCTATAACGTGAATCACGCGTAGCGTGATGCGGTGGGTGAGGCGAACGACCCTGCCGCAAGCGTTCATTCCGCAGGGTGCCCTCGCGGCATGGCCGTTAGAAGCGCCTGAACCGACACGGAGACAGGCATGCGGCAGGCGCCGCCGGATCGACAGCCGGAGCAGCTCCCCGATCAATTGTTCATCTGGGACGGGCTGCTGCTGCTGATCGCCGCGAAGCTGCACAATCGCCCGCACCGCCACCTCGCGCTGTCCCTGCTGATTTCCGATTCAAAGTTCGACCTGCGGCTTCAAGGCCGGACCGAATGCTGTCAGCTTGCACTGGTCGGCCCGGATGTCGTGCAAAGCCTGAACGCAGAGACACCCGTGACGATCGTGCATGTCGATCCGGACCACGGACTGAGTCGATTGCTGTTTACGGCGCTGAACAATGCGGACGTCCTGATTCCGCAGCCCACCCCGTCGAGCACCCTACAGAAAGCACTGTCTCCGTCGCGATTGCGGAACCTTGATTGCGGCTCGATCCGTAACATTTTGTGCGACGCGCTGACGGCCTCGTTCGACCTCCACCCGCTCGAATCCGCACCGGACTCACGCATCGCTCAACTGTGCCGCCGCCTGCGTAGCCAAGCGCCAGAAGTTCCCACAGTCGCCGCGATTGCGGCGGAAATGCAACTGTCGGAATCGCGGCTCGCGCATCTGTTTCGGCAGCAGATGGGCGTCGCGCTGAAACGCTTCCTGATGCACCTGCGTCTTCAACATGCGATGCGTGCCTGGGGGCCAGGTTGCAGCTTCAGCGAGATCGCAGTGGATGCCGGCTTCTACGATCAGGCCCACCTGATACGCACGGCGCGCGGCATGCTCGACTTCCTGCCGTCCTTGCTTGCAGACCCAAGTCGCATTGAGTTGAATCGCTGCGAGACTGCCGCAACCCGCCCACTCAGCCCGGCAGCATCAAGGCTTCGAGATCGCACAATCTAACGCAGCCGTTGCTGAGTCCGCCGCGCAGCACGCTGACGTGACCGCCGGGTTCACCCAGACCATCGACCACCAATGATGCGCCCTCGAAATCCTCGTTGCGGGTGTTTTCGTTGACCGTCACCAAGGTCCTGATCCCCGCAGCCACCGCGGCGGCCATGCCCATCGCCGAATCCTCCACCGCCACACAAGCCGCAGCATTGGTCCCGAGACGCTGTAGTGCCAACAAGTAGAGGTCCGGCTCGGGTTTCTTGTTCGGCGCGTCTTCGCCGCAGATCACCACGTCGATCTCGGATTCGAGTTCCGGGCCGATCGTATGCCGCAGCAGCGGCAACAGGCTCGCGCGGCTGGCATTGGTGACGATGGCCACACGCACGCCGCGCGCACGCGCCTCGTGTATCAGGCGGGCCACTCCCGGGCGCAGGGGCACCGAACCATCACGCACCAGATTCGAGAACTGTTCCGACTTGAGGTGATGGACTTCGTCGACCCAAGCACGCGCGTCAGCCTTGACGCGCGCGGCGTGGCTGCCCAGATCGGGCCGATAACGCTTGAGGTAGTGCTGCAGGCGTTCACGCCCACCCGGTTGCTGCAAGAGCTTGCGATACAGCTTGGGACTCCAGTACCAGCCAAGTCCCATTTTCCGGAAGGCGGAATTGTAGGCCGGCCGATGTCCGAGTCGCTCGGTATCCGCCAGCGTGCCATCCATATCGAAGAGTATCGCCTGCAACGGGGACGGCTCCGTGCGGGCACTTCCTTGTCCAGGATCGGGGTCCACGAGGACAGCTTGTTCGGTCATCAATCAGGTACGTCGTCAGCATAGCAGTTCGCTTCTTGGATCGCGTGACTCGGCGCACACAAGCCCGGCCTGTCAAGACCCTCGCCTGCCTATGCTCACGAAGCGGATTGAACGACAAACTTGAGCATTCCCGCACCCCATGCCGATACTTCGCACATGCTCCCACCAAGCACCTTCGCCTCAGCTGCCAGCGCCTATCGCGGCCGATTTGCGCCGACGCCGTCAGCGCCGCTTCACCTAGGATCATTGATCGCCGCGCTCGCGAGCTACCTGGAAGCGCGGCGGCATCGCGGGCTCTGGCTACTCCGAATCGACGACCTCGACTCGCCGCGTTGCCCCCCCGGCACCGACTCGCTGATCTGCGCACAACTCGAAGCGCATGGCCTTTATTGGGATGGACTGCCGCGGCGCCAATCGCAGCATCTCCACGAGTACGGCGAAGCGCTGGAGTCGCTGATCGACAGCGGCCATATCTATGCCTGCGCCTGCACACGTGCGGTGCTTGCACAAACCTCAGCCCAGGGACCCGACGGCCCCGTCTACAGTGGCACATGCCGCGAATCCGGATTGGACCGGCACGGCAATGCGCTGCGATTCCGGATCGGAACCGGCACCGTCGCATTGGCCGACGGCTGGCAGGGCGAGGTCGTGCGCAGCCAGGACAAAGACATCGGCGACTTCGTGGTGCGCCGCGCCGACGGCATCTTCGGCTATCAACTGGCCTGCGCCGTCGACGAATTCCAGCAAGGCATTACCGAGGTGGTCCGGGGCGCCGATCTGCTTGCGTCCAGCCTGCGGCAGATTCTGCTGCTGGGTGCGCTGGCTTGGCCCCAGCCTGACTATCGCCACCTTCCTGTGCTGGCCGACGCCGAGGGGCGCAAGCTGTCCAAGCAGAATCACGCCCCCCCGATTGAACAGCGCAACGCTGCCCGGAACCTGAGCCACGCGCTCGAATTTCTGGGCCAGACGCCCCCGCCCGACTTGGCGGCGGCCCCGGTACCGGAAGTGATGGACTGGGCACAGGCGCACTGGACCCCGGAGAGCGTTCCGGGCATCCGCGAAATTTCCGCCGCGCGACTCGTATAATGCACTGCAACATAACTTGAGCCGGCCGCAAACATGAGCGATGTCCGCATCATCAAGAAGTATCCGAACCGTCGCCTGTACGACACGGAGATCAGTCGCTACATCACGCTTGAAGAAGTCCGACAGCTGGTCCTGGAGGACATCGACTTCGAAGTCATCGACAAACGCAGCAAGGACGACATCACGCGCAGCATCCTTCTGCAGGTCATCGCCGAACAGGAGGAAGGTGGCGACCCGATCTTTCAGACGGAGATGCTGCGGCACGTCATCCGCTTCTACGGCGATCCGATGCAGTCGAGCATCAGCCGATATCTCGAACTGTCCATGCAATTGTTCCTGGACCAGCAACACACCTTTGCCGAGCAGTTGCGGCAAATGTTGGGCAAGGCAGAACAGCCGCTACAGTCTCTGCGTGAGATGGCCGAGGAACACGTTCCGATATGGCGTTCGGTCAGGCGCGAGTTTCTTCGCAACCTCTCGCGCGCCAAAGCGGTTCGCAGTCAGCGCGGTCGGACCGATGAGGAATAAGGATCACTGCTCCGAGCAGGCAAAATGGCACGAAGCTGGCCTTACAAATCAGGCAGCATGAGCACAAATTTCCGATATCTGACGCCGATTAATGAACGATACGTCATATTTTCCACTCTCAACCGTAACTCATTGAACTCGTTGGGAACTTTTTGAACATCAGATGTTGACACTCTAGCCATCAATCTCTATACTGCAACGCATCAACAGTAAGAAAGTGACGCGACACCCCGCAGTTATCACTTTTGGACTGTGACCAGTCTCCTCCAGAAAGGCCTCGCGCCTTTCTCGCACCTTGGCCCTCTCTATAGAGGGCTTTTTTTTGTGTGAAATTTTTGAGCTCATCGACTTCAGCCCAATCAACAGGATCCAATCGACGCATTTGACGGGAAAATTGACCGGCTCCGTAAGCAAGGCGCGAGTGCCCCTCTATTTATGAACAGTGCGTCATTGGTATTTCACCGCGCGAGCCCGCTACGGGAACGGCTACGAAATCCATGGCCCATGAATTGACAAGCTGCCGGGTCATCTTTATAGTGCACTGCAACAAGAGTCAGGCAATAAAAAACCCGGCAGAGCCGGGTCGAATTATTAGTTTTCTGGTTCTTTGAAGATTAACAAGTCTCCTCCAGAAAGGCTTCGCGCCTTTCTCGCACCTTAGCCTCCACCATGTGGGGGCTTTTTTTTGCACATACGGTTAATAGACTAATTGTGCACCTAAATGTGCCAGCAGGCAAGTCCTGCCGGCACCAAATTAAGGCGTTTCAGTCTTTATTCGACGGGCACTTCCAATGCTTTCATCGACAGGCGAATACGGCCCTGCTTGTCGACTTCGAGCACCTTGACGCGGACGATGTCGCCTTCCTTGAGCACATCCTCGACCTTTTCGACACGCTTGTCGGAAATCTGTGAGATGTGCACCAGACCGTCTTTGCCGGGGATGATCGTCACGAAGGCGCCGAACTCCATCAGACGTGCCACCCGGCCTTCGTAAACGTCACCGGCCTGGACCTCACGCGTCAGGGCGGTAATTCTCGCGATGGCCGCCTCGGTCGCGGTCTTGTCAACGGCAGCGATCTTGATCGTGCCATCGTCCGCGATGTCGATCGTGGTCCCGGTTTCCTTGGTGATCGACTGAATGGTGGCGCCACCCTTGCCGATGACTTCGCGAATCTTGTCCGGATTGATCTTGATCGTGGTGATGCGCGGCGCCCATTCGGACATGTCCTCGCGCGGCGTGTTGATGACCTTGGCCATCTCGGCGAGGATGTGCAGACGTGCCGTCTTGGCCTGCGCCAGCGCCTGCTTCATGATTTCGCCGGTGATGCCGTTGATCTTGATGTCCATCTGCAGCGCGGTGATGCCGTCGTCCGAGCCGGCGACCTTGAAGTCCATGTCGCCGAGGTGATCCTCGTCGCCGAGGATGTCGGTCAGCACGGCAAAGCGATCGCCTTCCTTGATCAGGCCCATCGCGACGCCGGCGACCGGCGTCTTGATCGGAACACCCGCGTCCATCAGCGCCAGGCAGGACCCGCACACCGAGGCCATCGATGAGGAGCCATTGGATTCGGTGACTTCCGAAACCAGACGCACCACGTAGGGGAATTCCTTTTCGAGGTCCGGCATGATCGCCGCCAGGCCACGCTTGGCCAGACGGCCGTGACCGATCTCGCGACGCTTCGGCGAACCGACGCGTCCGGTCTCACCGACGCAGTACGGCGGGAAGTTGTAGTGCAGCATGAACGGCTCGCGCCATTCACCTTCGATAGCGTCAATCAGCTGTGCATCCTTGCCGGTGCCCAGCGTGGTGACCACCAGCGCCTGGGTCTCGCCGCGGGTGAACAGGGCGGAACCATGCGTGCGCGGCAACACGCCGACTTCCATCTGCAGATCCCGCACGGTGGCGTTGTCGCGACCATCGATACGCGGACTGCCATCGAGGATGCGGTTGCGCACGACCTTGGCTTCGATGTCGTGGAACGCATTGCCAAGCTGGCGTTCCGTCCATTTGGCGGATTCGCCGGTGCCCAGCGCCGCGACGATTTCGGCGCGAACGACGCCCAGAGCATCACGGCGCTCCTGCTTGTCGGTCACGGAGTAGGCATCGGCAATCTTCGCCTCATACGCAGCGAGGTCTGCCTCGATCGCGGAAGCGGTAGCATCCGCTTCCCAGACCCATGCAGGCTTGCCGGCTTCGGCGGCCAGTTCATCGATCGCGTTGATCACGACCTGCATCTGCTCGTGGCCGAACAGCACGGCTCCAAGCATGACTTCTTCGGACAGGCGGCTGGCTTCGGACTCGACCATCAGCACCGCTTCCTTGGTGCCGGCGACTACAAGATCCAGCTGCGACTCGGTGTCGAGCACGGTGGCCGACGGGTTGAGCACATACTCACCGTTGACGTAGCCGACACGCGTGGCGCCGATCGGGCCCTGGAACGGCACGCCGGACAGACGCAGCGCGGCCGAAGCGCCGATCATCGCCGGAATGTCCGCATCGACTTCGGGATTCAGCGACATCACGGTGGCGATCACCTGGACTTCGTTACGGAAGCCCTTCGGGAACAGCGGACGAATCGGGCGATCGATCAGCCGCGAGGTCAGCGTTTCCTTTTCGGTGGGACGGCCTTCCCGCTTGAAGAAGCCGCCCGGGATACGACCGCCGGCATAGGCGCGCTCCTGGTAGTCGACCGTCAGCGGGAAAAAGTCCTGATCCGGCTTGGCCGTCTTTCTGGCCACTGCCGTGACCAGCACGACCGTCTCGTCCATGCTGACGATGACGGCGCCGCCGGCCTGACGTGCAACTGCGCCGGTTTCTAACTTGACAGTATGGCTGCCAAACGGAAACGTCTTGACCGTAGGCGTTAGGTTTAGCGCCATGGTGATCTCCTCAATGTGGTGAATAGCGGGTGGACTGCGCTTAGCGGCGCAGGCCGAGCTCGGCGATCAGCGACTTGTAGCGATCGGCATCTTCACTCTTCAGATAATCCAGCAGCTTGCGGCGCTGGTTCACCATCTTGAGCAGACCACGGCGGGAATGATGATCTTTCTTGTTCGCCTCAAAATGCGGGGCGAGCGTCTTGATGCGCTCGGACAGCAACGCAACCTGTACTTCCGGCGATCCGGTATCGCCCTGCGCACGCTGGAATTTCTCCAGAACGGTGCGCTTCTGTTCAACGGTCAAGGCCATTTAATCAAAGCTCCAAACTTGTCAAGTCTCTTTTAAGGCGCGGAATTGTAGCGGTGCGCCGGGGTACAAACAAGCAAAACCGCAATAAAGTTCAGGACATCCAGCGCCGTGGGGCCACCAGACCGTCCGCATCAATCACCGCGATGCCGAGTAGACGCGCGTCCGGTCCAAACACCGCGATGGCGCCCTCTTTTGGTGCGTCGGCAACGCGAACCGCCTGTCCTCGCGACAGGTAAAATGCGCGGTCGGCGTCAACACTGAGTTGCGGCCAGCCAGCGAACGCTGCGGACGGGGACACCAGCAGACGGTCCAGCGCTTCGCGCCCCTCCGACGCAGCCTGTTCCAGTTGCGCGATGCCGACCATGCCCTCACCCGAGAACGGCGCCACCTCGGTGCGACGCAGCATCGTGACATGTGCCAAGGTTCCGGCAGCGCGCGCCAGATCTTCCACCAGCACCCGGATATAGGTGCCTTTCGAGCAATGCACGTCCAGCTCGAATTCCGACTCCGCAACCGAAAGCAGCTGCATGGAATGAATCGTGACCGTTCTCGGCTGACGTTCCACGGCTTCGCCCTTTCGCGCCAGCTCGTAAAGCCGCCGCCCCTGATGCTTGATCGCGGAATACATCGGCGGAATCTGTTCGATCTCGCCGAGCATCGCCGCGATCGCGGGGCGCAGAGCCTCCGCGCCTGCAATATGATCCGTCCGCTCGACGATCTCGCCGTCCGAATCCGCAGTATCGGTTCGGCTGCCCATGCGGGCGCGCACGCGATAACGCTTGTCCGACTCCAGCAGATAGGTCGTCAGCTTGGTCGCATGACCAAAGCAGATCGGTAACAGACCGGTCGCCAGTGGATCAAGACTGCCAGTATGTCCGGCCTTGGCGGCACCATACATTCGCTTGATCTGCTGCAGGGCACCGTTGGAGGTCATCCCGGTCGGCTTGTCGAGCAGTAGGATGCCATGCACGTCTCGCGCACCCGGCTTGCGTCTCGCCATTGCAGCCCGCGCTCAGTCCTTATGGTGACTTTCGTCATCGGCGACCGCGTCGCGGATCAGGCGATTGATCCTGTCGGCGGTATCGGGCACTTCATCACTGAAGAAGTACAGCTCCGGCGCGTGGCGCATGCGCAACCTGCGACCCAGCTCGCCGCGCATGCGCGGCGCCATTTCCTTGAGCAAGACCAGCGCCTCGCTGACATCCATGCCCATCCGGCTGACAAACACGCGGGCGCTGCTCAAATCGGCCGTCAGCTCGACGTTGGTGAAGGTCACCAGGCTCAGCCGCGCATCCGAATAGCCTTCGGAGATCAGCTGCGTCAGCTCTCTTTGAATCTGAACCTTGACGCGCTGGCTGCGCGAATATTCCTTGGGCATGATGAATCGGTGGCCGCCTCTAGGCGCGGCCGCCCGCGGCCTGCGCGCTGACGGTACGCTTGACCTCGATGCGATCGAAGCACTCGATCTGGTCGCCCACTTTGACGTCGTTGTAGTTCTGCACCGCAATACCGCATTCGGTGCCCGCCTCGACCTTGCTGACATCGTCCTTGTGGCGGCGCAGCGATTCGAGTTCGCCTTCGTAGATGACGACGCTGTCGCGCAGCACGCGGATCGGCAAGCCACGACGGACTTCGCCCTCGATCGTGAGACAGCCCGCCACGGCACCGAACTTGGACGAACGGAAAACATCGCGCACCTGGGCAATACCGACGATCTGCTCGCGCGTTTCGGTGCCAAGCAAACCGGCGATCGCGTCGGACACGTCATCCAGCACGTCATAGATGATCGAGTAGTAGCGCACATCGACGCCGGTTTCCTGGATGCGGCGGCGCGCCACGCTGTCGGCACGCGTGTTGAAGCCGATGATGATCGCCTGGGAAGCCAGAGCCAGATCGACGTCGGATTCGGAAATGCCGCCGACCGCGGCAGAGACGATATTGACCTTGACCTCCGCGCTCGGAATCTTGAGCAGCGAATCCTGCAGCGCCCCGGACGAGCCCTGCACGTCCGCCTTGATCATCAGGTTGAGCGACTTGCGAGCGCCCTCGCCCATCTGCGCGAAGACCTGCTCCATGCGCACAGCCTGGGTCTGCGCCAGCTTCTGCTCGCGCAACTTCACCTCACGCAGCTCGGCCAGTTCCCTGGCCTTGCGTTCGTTGGCCACGGCGACGACGTCATCACCGGCATCCGGCGCACCGGACAGACCCAGGATCTGTACAGGAATCGACGGACCTGCGGTTTTCACCGGCTTGCCCGCTTCATCGAACATCGCGCGGACTCGGCCGAAATGCGGGCCGGACAAGACGACGTCACCTTGATTCAGGGTGCCCGAGCGAACCAGGACCGTTGCGACCGGGCCCCGTCCCTTCTCGACACTCGATTCGATGATCTGACCGCGTGCCGGCGCGTCTACCGGCGCCGTCAGCTCCAGCAGCTCGGACTGCACCAGGATAGCGTCGAGCAAATCGTCGATGCCGGCTCCGGTGTGAGCAGATACACCCACGCACTGGACGTCACCGCCCCAGTCCTCGACGAACACCTCTTCCTTGGACAGCGCCGATTTGACGCTATCCAGATCGGCGTCCGGCTTGTCGACCTTGGTGATCGCCACGATCATCGGCACGCCGGCCGCTTTCGAGTGCTGAATCGCCTCGCGCGTCTGCGGCATGACGCCGTCATCGGCGGCGACCACCAGGATCACCACATCGGTCACCTGCGCACCGCGGGCGCGCATGCGCGTGAATGCGGCATGGCCCGGAGTATCCAGGAACGTCACCACACCCTTGTCGGTGCGGACGTGGTACGCGCCGATATGCTGGGTGATACCACCGGCCTCGCCCGCGGCGACGCGCGTGTGTCGAATGTAATCAAGCAAGGATGTCTTGCCGTGATCGACGTGACCCATGACCGTCACAATCGGCGGACGCGTCACCAAGGGGGCATCGCTGACCTCGCCTTCGACCGCCTGCAGCAGACTGTCCTCGGTCGCAGTCGCACTGACCGGCTTGGGTTTATGCCCGATTTCCTCGACCACCAGAACTGCGGTGTCCTGATCCAGCGTCTGATTGATGGTCGCCATCACGCCCATCTTCATCAGCGCCTTGATCAGCTCACCGGTCTTGACGGCCATACGATTGGCGAGATCACCCACCGTGATTGCTTCCGGCACTTCCACTTCGCGCACAACCGGCGCGGTGGGCCGTTCGAAGCCATGCTGCGTCTCGAAGCGAACCCGACCGCCGCCGCTCTGCTTGCGCTTGCGGTCACGCTTGCCGGACTTGTCCTTGGCAACGTGCAGTTCCTTGCGACCCGCCGCCGACCTCGGCGCCTCGCGCTCCGGCGGCTTGCGCAACGGTTCCTGGCGTCGCATTTCCTCGGCACGACGCAGATTTTCCTCGGCGCGGCGACGTGCCGCCTCCGCTTCAAGGCGCGCTGCATCCACAACCGGCGGCGCTGCCTTGGATTTGGCCACTTCCTCAGCCTTGGCGGCCGCTTCACGGGCAGCGATTTCGGCCGCTTCGGCCTCACGACGGCGACGAGCATCTTCCTCGGCGACGGCCGCTTCGGCGTCCAGTTCAGCCTTGCGTCGCGCTTCTTCGGCTTCGGCGCTGACGGCCTGCGACTGTGCTTCGGCCTGTTTCTTGGCTTCCAGCTCGGCCGCTTCACGCGCCGCGGCTGCGGCGGTCGCCGCGCGCTCCTCCTGCTGACGCGCCTCTTCGGCAGCGACCTGGGCCGGATCGGGCTCATCATTCTTGACGTAGGTGCGCCGCTTGCGAACTTCGATCGACACCGTCTTGGACGCACCGCGCCCACCGCCAAGCTTGAGCTCCGAGGTGGTCTTGCGCTTCAGAGTGACGCGCTTGGGATCACCGCCACTCGGAGCGGTCGCGGTCACCGGGCTGGCGCCGCGCTTGTCATGAAGGTGCGTCAGCAATGCGCGCTTATCGTCTTCCGACAGCGGGGCATCGATGCTGTCCACGGCGACTCCGGCCTCTTGCAACTGTGTCAGAAGCAGGTCCACCGGGATTTTCACCTCGGTAGCAAAGTCTCGTACGGTGACTGTGGACATCTTTACTCCAGTTCAATCGGCAGTGGTTCGACGGTGCGGCGAGCGATGACCCTCTTCAAAAAGGGCTCAAGCCTGCTCTTCGAACCAGTGCGCGCGTGCGGCCATGATCAGCTCGCCGGCGCGTGCCTCGTCAATTTCGATGATTTCCATCAACTCGTCGACACCCAGTTCCGCGAGATCATCCCGCGTCTTGATGCCGTGCTCGGTCAGCTTCTGTGCCATCTCGTCATCGACACCTTCGACCGACTGTAATGCGTCCTCGGCCTGCCCTTCACCCACATGCTCGGCGCTTGCAATTGCGCGCGTCAGCAGCGCGTCGCGGGCGCGGGAGCGCAGTTCGGCGACGATTTCCTCGTCGAACTCCTCGATCTCGAGCAGCTCCTGTTCCGGCACATACGCGACCTCTTCCAGGGTCGTGAATCCCTCTTGTACCAGAATGACAGCGATTTCCTCGTCCACGCCCAGCTGCTCGATGAAGGCCCGGCTAACGGCCTCATTCTCCTTCTCAGTCATGGCCGCCGCATCTTCGGCGGTCATCACGTTGAGCACCCAGCCGGTCAACTCGGACGCCAGGCGCACGTTCTGACCGCCGCGGCCGATCGCCTGCGCCAGCTTCTCGTCGGCCACCGCGATGGCCATGCTGTGCGCTTCTTCATCGACAACGATCGACTCGACCTCGGCCGGCGCCATCGCATTGACGACGAACTGTGCGGTGTTGTCATCCCAGGGAACGATATCGATACGCTCGCCAGCGAGTTCATTGGACACGCTCTGCACGCGCTAACCGCGCATGCCGACGCAGGCGCCGACGGGGTCGATACGCTTGTCCTTGGCCTGGACCGCGACCTTGGCACGCAGGCCGGGGTCGCGGGCGGCGCCCTTGACCTCGATCAGGCCCTGCGCGATTTCGGGCACTTCCAGCTTGAACAGTTCGATCAGGTACTCCGGAGAGGTACGCGACAGGAACAGCTGCGGGCCGCGCGTCTGCGGGCTCACCTCATAGAGGAAGCCGCGAATGCGATCGCCCACACGCACCGGCTCTCGCGGAATGACCTGATCACGCGCGATGATCGCCTCGGTGTTGCCGCCCAGATCGACAATGATGCTGCCACGTTCCAAGCGCTTGACCATGCCGGTCAATAGCTCACCGACACGGTCGCTGTAGGCTTCAACGATCTGTGAGCGTTCAGCCTCACGCACCTTCTGCACGATGACCTGCTTCGCAGCCTGGGCAGAAATGCGACCGAACTCGACATTCGGCAGCAGCTCTTCGATGTATTCGCCCACCGCGACGCCGGGCTGCTTCTGCTCGGCGCGCATATAGAGAATTTGGCGGTCCGGGGATTCGAATTCCGGATCCTCGTCATCGACCACGAGCCAGCGGCGCATCGTCACGTATTCGCCGGTCGAGCGATCGATCGTGACGCGCACATCGATGTTTTCGCCGTAGCGCTTTTTTGTCGCGGACGCGAGCGCGGCTTCGATTGCCTCGAAGATGATGTCCTTTTCGACGCCTTTCTCGTTCGAGACGACGTCCGCGACCAATAATACGTTTTTGCTCATGACGCTAACTACTCCACGTCAAAACTGGGGCACAAGGCGTGCCCGCTCGATATCCGTGAGTTCCAGCTCGATCACGCCACCCGGCGTCTCCAGCAGCACCAGGCTGCCGTTGATCCCCCGCAGTACACCATCGAACCTCTTGCGGCCGTCACGCGGGTAAAACAAGCTGATCTTGACCTCCTCGCCCGCGAAACGCTCGAAGTGCTGCGGCTTCGCCAACGGCCGATCGAGGCCGGGCGACGACACTTCCAGCTGATACGCCTGGGGGATCGGGTCTTCAACATCAAGCGCGCCGGCCACTTCTCTGCTGACCCGCTCGCAGTCGCCCAGATCGATTCCATCGGGCGAATCAATATAAAGACGAAGAACGGAATTGTGACCCTGACCGGTCAATTCAAGCATTAACAGTTCGTAGCCGAGACTCTCGATCACCGGCTCCAGCATTGCCGTCAGTTTTTCCGTCAGTCCTGTCATTCGCGCCTAAGAAAAAAAAAGCCCCGATAAAGCGGGGCCGTTTACTGCTCCGATTGGTAGCGGGGGCAGGATTCGAACCTGCGACCTTCGGGTTATGAGCCCGACGAGCTGCCAGACTGCTCCACCCCGCACCAGAGTCGGCGCGCATCCTACGCATTCAGGCCATGAGTTTCAAGCCAAAACCGCAGAAAACACTCCAAAAACCACAACATCTACAAACCTTCCAACAACCCGCTGACTCGCCCGGAGGCATCCGAGGATGCAGCTGGTGCCGACGGTGAGACTCGAACTCACACGGGTTTCCCCACTACCCCCTCAAGATAGCGTGTCTACCAATTCCACCACGTCGGCGAGCAACGGGGCGCGCATTCTATCAGGCCGCACCGAAAACGGAAGGCCTGTGCGCCGTTTCACGCCGATTTATTTACTCCGGGATGGCTGGCGACGTCTCGTCCGCCGGTGGCGCCTGAACATCGCCTTCGGGCGGCGCCATTTCCGACGGCCCTTCGGGCGGTTCCGGCGCCGTCATCGGCAGTTCGTCGGTCGGCGGCAAGGTCTGCTGCTGCTCGGCGGCCGGGGCGGCCATACGGTCGACAACGCTGTCGGACAGCGCGCGATCATTGACCAGATAAGCCAAGGCCAGACTCACCAGCATGAACACCGTCGCCAGAATCCCGGTCGCTCGCGACAGAAACGTGGACGATCCACGGGAACCGAAGACGGTTCCGGAGGCACCCGCGCCGAATGCGGCGCCGGCATCGGCGCCCTTTCCCTGCTGCAACAGCACGAGCGCAATCACGCCAACAGCGACGAGCACCTGAATGATAACCAGAGCGGTATGCATCGAAAGTTTTGAAACCTCAAGATTTTAGGCCGATTGCGCTGCCGCGCAGATCGCATTGAAATCGGCGGCCTTCAGAGACGCGCCGCCGATGAGACCACCGTCGACGTCCTCGAGGCCGAACAACTCATTGGCGTTGTCCGGCTTCACGCTGCCGCCGTACAGGATACGCACGAGGGCGGCGATTCTAGCATCACGTCCCGCCAGTTGCGCGCGCAGGAAGGCATGAGCGCTCTGAGCCTGCTCGGGACTGGCCGTCTTGCCGGTGCCGATTGCCCAGACCGGCTCGTAGGCGATCACCGCCGTCTCGAATGCGGCAATGCCCACGTGGTCGATCACGGCATTCAGCTGGCGCGCAAGAACAGTCTCGGTCTGCCCGCCCTCACGCTCGTCCAGCGACTCGCCGAGACACAGGACCGGAATCAGTCCGTTGGCCTGCGCCAGCTTGAACTTGGCCGCCACGACTTCGTCGGTCTCACCATAAAGTGCGCGACGTTCCGAGTGGCCAACGATGACATGGCTGCACCCCACGTCCTTGAGCATGCCGCCGAACAGTTCGCCGGTGAACGCGCCGGGCTTGCCCTGATCCGCCAGATTCTGCGCACCCAGCAGCAGACCGCCGTCGCAAAGCGCGCCCACGGATTCCAGATAGCAGGCCGGCGGACAGACCACGACATCAATCCGGTCGTGGCCGGGCATCGCTGCCACCAATCCCTCAAGCAAGGTGGCGTTGCCGGCAAGACTGCCATTCATCTTCCAGTTACCCGCGACCATTGCGCGTCGGCTCATCGTTCTTCTCCTGTTTCTGCTTACTGATTGTTCATGTCTTGGTGGCTCAGGCGGGCGCTGTGGCGCGTACGCTGTCCGCGATCGCCTCGGCGACCCGCCTGGACAGCGCCTCGTCGTCGGATTCGACCATGACACGGATCAGGGGCTCTGTTCCGGACGCACGCAGCAATACGCGCCCACGCACACCCAGTTCCCGTTCGGCGTCCGCCATACTGGCCCGTATCGCCGGCGTGTCCAGCTTGGCGTCGCTACGCTGCGCCAGTTTCACGTTGATCAAGACCTGCGGGAACTGCCGCATTCCGGAGACGATGTCACCCAGGCTGCGCCCATCCAGCAGGGCTGCCGCAAGCACCTGCAAGGCCGACACGATACCGTCGCCGGTTCCCGCCTTGTCCAGGCTCAGGATGTGGCCTGAGGTTTCGCCGCCCAGACGACCACCGGTCGCGAGCAGACGCTCAAACACATAGCGGTCGCCGACCGCGCTTCGTTCGAAATCCAGGCCCATCGCCCGGATCGCCTGTTCCAGCCCGAGATTGCTCATCACCGTACCGACTACCGGCCCGGTCAAGCCACCGCGAGCGAGCTGATGGCGAGCGATCACGTACAGCATCTGGTCTCCATCCACGGCATTGCCTTGAGCATCGACCATCAGGCAGCGATCGCCATCACCGTCCAGCGCGATCCCCAAGTCGGCGGCTTGCTCGACAACGGCGGCCTGCAATGGCTCCAGATGCGTGGAACCGCAGCCGTCATTGATGTTCAGTCCATTCGGGCTGACGCCGATCGCCCGGACCTGGGCGCCCAGTTCGGCAAAGACCGACGGCGCCGCACGATAAGCCGCGCCGTTCGCACAATCCAGCACGATCCTCAGACCGCTCATCGACGGCCCGTCATAGCGAGACTTGCAGTACTCGACATAGCGACCGACCGCGTCGTTGATTCTTGAAGCCTTGCCGACCTTCTCGGGCTCGACGCAACCCGGCTCATCATCCAGCAAGGCTTCGATTTCGGCTTCCTGAGCCTCGCTGAGCTTGCCACCATCGGCGCCGAAGAACTTCACTCCGTTGTCATAGTGGGGGTTGTGCGATGCCGAAATGACGACGCCCGCCTGAGCACCCACGGCCTTCGTCAGATAGGCGATCGCCGGTGTCGGTAGCGGCCCGAGCAGTCGTACCTGAATTCCGGCGGCCGCCAAGCCCGCCTCCAGCGCGGACTCGAACAGATAGCCGGAGCGACGCGTGTCCTTGCCAATCAGCACCGTCGCGCCTTCGCCACGGCCCAGCACGCGCCCGGCAGCCCAACCCAAGCGCAGAGCGAAGGCTGGCGTCATGGGTGCCACACCCACGCGGCCCCGGATTCCATCGGTTCCGAAATATCGACGACTCATGTATTCGGGTTCGCGATCGCGTTGATCACCGTCAGAGCATCCATAGTCTCACGCACGTCATGTGTCCTCACAATGGCCGCGCCCTGCCCGACCGCATGCACTGCTGCCGCCAAACTCGCAGCCAGCCGCTCGTCGACCGATCGCCCCAACAGCCGCCCGAACATGGATTTTCGCGAGACGCCGATCAACACCGGAGCAAGCGTGGTAAAGCGGTGAAGCTCCGCCAGCAAGACCAGGTTGTGCCCCAGCGTCTTGCCGAAACCAAAACCCGGATCGACCAGCAGTTTGGCCGGCGCGATGCCGGCGTTGACACAGGCATGGATACGCCGCTCGAGAAAGGCCCTCACTTCGATGACCACGTCATCATATCGAGGCTCGACTTGCATCGTGCGGGGTTCGCCGAGCATGTGCATCAGACACACCGCCGCGCCCGAGTCGCGCGCCACGTCCAGAGCGCCCGGCGATCGCAGGGCGTTCACATCGTTGATGAGCTCCGCTCCGGCCTCACAGGCGGCCCGCATCACCGCCGGCTTCAGCGTATCGATCGACAGCACACAGCGGCTCTCGTGACGCAGCGCGGTGATTACCGGGACCACACGGCGAATTTCCTCGACAGCGTCGACCGGCTGCGCGCCGGGGCGCGTGGATTCTCCACCGACGTCGATGATGCTGGCGCCGTCGGCGATCATGCCTCGCGCCTGCGCCAAGGCCGCGTCCAAATCGACGTATCGCCCCCCGTCCGAGAACGAGTCCGGCGTGACATTGAGGATGCCCATGACCAAGGGCCGCTCAAGGTTCAGCGCGCGTGTTGGCAGGGAGAGTTCGGAATACATGTCGAGATCGGGAAATGAAAAGGCCGGCGCTGGGCCGGCCCATTCTTGAATGACGCGTCTTGAAGACGCGCTTCCGGCTTCAGGTCTGGCCAGCAGGACGCATACCGGGCGCGGGTCCGGCGCTCGGCGCCGGCTTGGACGGGGGCTCGTTCGGACCCGGGTCGGTCCAGCTTTCCGGCGGACCTGGCGGCTCGCCGCGCATGATGCGAGCGATCTGTTCGGAATCGATCGTCTCGTATTTGACCAGCGTTTCCGCCATCGTGTGCAGCTTGTCGAGATTGTCTTCGAGAATCTTGCGCGAACGCGCGAAGTTCGAATCGATGATCTCGCGAATTTCACGATCGATCGAATGCGCCGTTTCGTCGGAGACGTGTTTGGTCTGCGTCACGCTCTTGCCGAGGAAGACCTCGCCATTGTCTTCGGAATACGACAGCGGCCCGAGTCGATCAGACAGGCCCCACTTGGTCACCATGTTGCGGGCGATATCGGTGGCGCGCTCGATGTCATTGGAAGCGCCCGTCGTCACGTTGTCCATGCCAAAGATGATTTCCTCGGCGAGGCGACCGCCGAACAGCGAGCAGATCTGGCTGTTGAGTCGCTGCTTGGAATAGCTGTAACGGTCTTCCAGCGGCAGGAACATGGTCACGCCCAGCGCGCGACCGCGGGGGATGATCGTGACCTTGTAGACCGGATCGTGATCCGGTACCGACAGGCCGACGATCGCATGGCCGGCCTCGTGATAGGCGGTCAAACGCTTTTCCTTCTCGGACATGACCATGGAGCGGCGCTCGGCCCCCATCATGATCTTGTCCTTGGCGCGCTCGAAATCATCGTGCTCGACCAGACGCTTGTTGGCGCGTGCGGCGAACAGCGCCGCCTCGTTGACGAGATTGGCGAGATCGGCGCCGGAGAATCCGGGGGTGGCGCGCGCGATCACGTCCGGCTTGACGTTGTCGGCCAGAGGCACGGCGCGCATGTGCACCTTGATGATCTGTTCACGGCCGCGTACATCCGGCAGCGGCACCACGACCTGACGGTCGAAACGCCCCGGGCGCAGCAAGGCCGGATCGAGCACGTCCGGACGGTTGGTGGCGGCGATGACAATCACGCCCTCGCTGCCCTCGAAGCCGTCCATCTCCACCAGCAACTGGTTCAGGGTCTGCTCGCGCTCATCATGGCCACCGCCGAGGCCGGCGCCGCGATGGCGCCCCACGGCATCGATTTCGTCGATGAAGATGATGCAGGGCGCGTGCTTCTTGGCCTGCTCGAACATGTCTCGAACACGCGAGGCACCGACACCCACGAACATCTCGACGAAGTCGGAGCCGGAAATGGTGAAAAACGGTACGCCGGCTTCGCCAGCGATGGCACGTGCCAGCAAGGTCTTGCCGGTACCCGGCGAGCCCACCATCAGCACACCACGCGGAATCTTGCCGCCCAGACGCTGGAATTTGGCCGGGTCACGCAGGAAGTCGACGAGTTCGGAGACTTCCTGCTTGGCTTCCTCGACACCGGCAACGTCGCCGAAGGTGATCTTGACCTGATCGGCGTTGAGCATGCGCGCCTTGGACTTGCCGAAGCTCATTGCTCCGCGTCCGCCTCCGCCGCCCTGCATCTGGCGCATGAAGTAGATCCACACCGCGATCAGCAACAGGATCGGAAACGAACTGATCAGCAGCTGCAGCAGCAGCGGCGTGCTCTCCGGCGGCTTTCCGTCGAAGGAAACACTGTTGCGCTTGAGGTCGCCGACCAGAGCCGAAGCGTCGTCCTCGGGGCTGAAGGTGGAGAACTTGGAACCGTCGCGCAGCTGGCCTTCGATGTTGCCATCCTGCCGGATGGACACGCTCTCGACGCTGCCGGACTCGACCTTGGACAGGAAGTCGGAGTAGCGAAGCTGCTGCTGGGGACTTCCCTGTTCCGAGAAGGTTTTGAACACGCTCATCAGGACGACGAGGATCACCGCCCAAAGCAGCAGGTTCTTAGCAAGATCGTTCAAAGCAATTCCTCACTGGACGGTGCCGGCAATTTCGCGCCTGCCAACACCCGACCGGGCGCACCAATGCGTCCGGACAGCCTGTTTCCGGTCATTCCGACATTACACCCGCGACTGTCGGCCTGCCAATTAATTAAGACATCAGCTTCGATGTGATTTTCCAAACAGATACACTTCCCGGCTTCTCGGCCTTGAAGCTTTTGGCTTTCGAATCATTACCTTATCGAATGATTCTCGAACCTCTTTGAGGTAGGCGTCGAAACCTTCCCCCTGAAACACCTTGGTCAGGAAATTGCCGCCCGGTCGCAAGCGCTCGCGCGCGAACATGAGCGCAAGCTCAGCCAGATGGACCGATCCGACCTGATCCGCCACATCGACTCCACTTAAGTTGGGGGCCATATCCGACAAAACAAGGTCGACCTCGGCATTGCCGAGCAAGGCCTCGAACTCTTGAAGTACGGATTCCTCACGGAAGTCGCCTTGAATGAAATGCACCCCTTCAATCGGCTCGATATCGAGGATGTCCAGCGCAAAGATGCGCGCGCGGTCGCCCAAGCGCCGCCGTGCGTACTGACTCCAGCCGCCGGGTGCAGCGCCCAGATCGACAATCGTCGAACCGGCACGCAACAGGCCATCTCGTTCGTCCAGTTCGGCCAGCTTATAGACCGCACGTGAACGCCAGCCTTCTGCGCGCGCCCGCTGTACGTAGGGATCGGCTTCGTGCTCGGCGAGCCAGCGCTTGGAACTGGCGCTGCGTTTCTTACCCACGCGCAGTCGCAATCGCGGCGCTGAACTGGACCGAATTCGGGCTAGATATACAGAACTTTGACGATTTCAAATTCGCGATCGCCCGCCGGTACCCGCACTGCGACTTCGTCGCCTTCGAACTTACCGATCAGCGCCCGTGCAATCGGTGAATTCACCGAAATCTGACCACCTTTGATGTCCGCCTCGTCTTCGCCGACGATCTGATAGCGCACTTCGTCCCCACTGACGATGTCAGCCAGTTCGACGGTGCAGCCGAACACGACCTTGCCGCCGGCATCGAGCTGGGTGACGTCAATGACCTGAGCATTGGAAAGCTTGGCCTCGATTTCCGCGATGCGCCCTTCGGCGAAGGACTGCTGCTCACGTGCGGCGTGATATTCGGCGTTCTCCTTGAGATCGCCGTGTGCGCGCGCCTCCGCGATGGCGGCAATGATCTGCGGCCGCGTCTCGGATTTGAGGACACGAAGTTCTTCGCGGAGCTTTTCGGCCCCACGCAATGTCAGGGGTACTTTCTGCATGATTGAGAGCTTACGGAAATAGTTCGTCGTACGCGAAAAGGAGAGGCCTTGCCGCGATGCGAATCGTCAGTTTAACCAAATCGGGCTGAACCCGAGCGATACCGGCGTGTTCGCGCCGCTCAGCCGAGTTGCGCGTGCAGGTCCTGCAAGCGGTTGACCTGCTGCTTGTCCAGGTGCTCCATCGCGATCGCCGCCGCCAGCGAGCCTGCCATCGTGGTGAAATAGCAGATCTTGTGCTGAATCGCGGCAGCACGAATCGATCTGGATTCCTCGATCGACTGCTTGCCTTCGGTGGTATTGGTGATGAACTGGATCTCGCCGTTCTTGATCATGTCCACGCAATGCGGGCGGCCTTCCTTGACCTTGTTGACCGTCTGGCAGTCGATGCCAGCCGCCACGATGGAATCGGCCGTTCCGCGCGTTGCGACGATCCGGAACCCGCGTGCCGCCAGCACGCGCGCCAGTTCGATCGCACGCTTCTTGTCCTGATCGCGCACCGACAGAAACGCCGTGCCTTCGGACGGCACGATCATGCCGACGCCGGCCTGGGCCTTGTTGAAGGCCTCACCGAAGTGACTGCCGACGCCCATGACCTCACCGGTGGAGCGCATTTCCGGGCCGAGCAGCGCATCCACGCCGGGGAACTTGCCGAACGGGAACACCGATTCCTTCACCGAATAATGTTTGGGCACGATTTCCTGGGTGATCCCCTGCGAGGCCAGTGACTGACCGACCATGCAGCGTGCCGCGATCTTGGCCAGCGGGCGCCCGGTGGCCTTGGACACGAACGGGCTGGTGCGTGAGGCGCGCGGATTGACCTCGAGCAGATACACCTTGGAATCCTGCACCGCGAACTGCACGTTCATCAGGCCGCAGACCTCGAGCCCGTGCGCGAGCTTGGTGACCTGGACGCGGATTTCATCGAGCACCTTCTTCGACAGCGAATAGGCCGGTAGCGAACAGGCCGAGTCGCCCGAATGCACGCCGGCTTCCTCGATGTGCTCCATGATGCCGCCGATCACGACGTCCTTGCCATCGGAGAGCGCATCGACATCGACCTCGATCGCATTGTTGAGGAAGCGATCGAGCAGTACCGGCGATTCGTTGGAGACGTGCACCGCCTCGTTCATGTAGCGCTTGAGGTCGTCGTCATCGTGAACGATTTCCATGGCCCGGCCGCCGAGCACATAGGACGGGCGCACCACCAGCGGATAACCGACCTTGGAAGCCAGCGTCAGCGCCTGCTTCTCGGACGTGGCGGTCGCATTCGGCGGCTGCAGCAGACCGAGCTTGTCGACCAGCTTCTGGAAGCGTTCGCGGTCCTCGGCCAGATCGATCGAATCCGGCGTGGTGCCGATGATCGGCGCGCCGGCCGCTTCGAGCTGGCGCGACAGCTTCAGCGGCGTCTGCCCGCCGAACTGCACGATCACGCCCTTGGGCTTTTCGAGCTCGATGATCTCGAGCACGTCCTCGGCCGTCAGCGGCTCGAAATACAGGCGATCCGAAGTGTCGTAGTCGGTGGACACCGTTTCGGGATTGCAGTTGATCATGATGGTCTCGTAACCATCGTCCTTGAGCGCCAACGCCGCGTGCACGCAGCAATAGTCGAACTCGATGCCCTGCCCGATGCGGTTCGGCCCGCCGCCGAGCACGACGATCTTGTCGCGGTCGGTCGGCGCGGCTTCGCATTCCTCGTCGTAGCTTGAGTACAGATAAGCGGTCGACGACGGGAATTCCGCGGCGCAGGTGTCCACCCGCTTGTAGACCGGCCGCACGCCGAGCTTACGGCGCCGCGCACGCACCGATTCCTCCTTGACGCGCATCAAGGTGGCGATACGCCGGTCGGAGAAACCGAGGCGCTTGTAGCGACGCAGCGCATCGGCCTCGATCTGCGAAATCCGCTGTCCGGCAATCTCGGACTCGACCGAGATCAGTTCCTCGATCTGATCGAGGAACCAGGGGTCGATGCGGGTGTAGCGATGCACTTCGTCCAGCGTGAAGCCGGCACGGAACGCGTCGCCGACGTACCACAGCCGCTGCGCGCGCGGCGTCGCCAGTTCCTCGCGTATGCGCGTGCGCGTCGCCTCGCTGTCATAGTCACCGATCACCGGATCGAAGCCGTCGCTGCCGGTTTCGAGGCTGCGCAAGGCCTTGTGCAGGGATTCCTGGAAATTGCGGCCGATCGCCATCGCCTCGCCGACCGACTTCATCTGCGTGGTCAGTCTCGAATCCGCCTGCGGGAATTTTTCGAAGGTGAAACGCGGCACCTTGGTGACCACGTAGTCGATCGAGGGCTCGAACGAGGCCGGCGTCATGCCGCCGGTGATGTCGTTGCGCAGTTCGTCCAGGGTGTAGCCCACCGCCAGCTTGGCCGCGACCTTGGCGATCGGAAAACCGGTGGCCTTGGACGCCAACGCCGAGGACCGCGACACGCGCGGATTCATTTCGATGACGATGATGCGGCCGTCATCCGGATTGATCGCGAACTGCACATTGGAGCCGCCGGTGTCGACGCCGATCTTGCGCAGCACCGCCACCGAGGCGTTGCGCAGCAGCTGGTACTCCTTGTCGGTCAGCGTCTGTGCCGGCGCCACCGTGATCGAATCACCGGTGTGCACGCCCATCGGATCGAGGTTCTCGATCGCGCAGACGATGATGCAATTGTCCTTGTGGTCGCGCACCACCTCCATCTCGAACTCTTTCCAGCCGAGCAGGGATTCCTCGATCAGGACTTCATCGGTCGGCGACAGGTCGAGGCCGCGCAACACGATTTCCTCGAATTCCTCGACGTTGTAGGCAATGCCGCCGCCGGAGCCGCCCATCGTGAAACTGGGGCGGATGATCACCGGAAAGCCGATGTCCGCCTGGATCTCGCGCGCCTGATCCATCGAGTGCGCCACCGCAGAACGGGCCGAGCCGAGTCCAATCTCGGTCATCGCATCGCGAAACTTCTCGCGATCCTCCGCCAGATCGATCGCCTCTTCATTGGCGCCGATCAGTTCCACGCCGTATTTCTCAAGAACCCCGTGTTTGGCCAGATCCAGCGCGCAATTGAGTGCCGTCTGCCCGCCCATGGTCGGCAGCACCGCGTCCGGGCGCTCCTTGTCGATGATGCGTTCCAGGGTCTGCCAGCGGATCGGCTCGATGTAGGTCGCATCGGCCATCTCCGGGTCGGTCATGATCGTCGCCGGATTGGAGTTGACCAGGATGACCCGGTAGCCCTCCTCGCGCAGCGCCTTGCAGGCCTGGGCGCCCGAATAGTCGAATTCGCAGGCCTGGCCGATGACGATGGGGCCGGCGCCGATGATGAGGATACTGTGGATGTCGGTGCGCTTAGGCATGGGGGCTCGTGAGGCGTGAGACGTAAGGCGTGAGGCGCAAAAGCGTCACGAGTGCTGCTCCATCAACTGGATGAAACGGTCAAACAGGTAATCGACATCGTGCGGGCCTGGGCTGGCTTCGGGATGCCCCTGGAAGCTGAAGGCCGGCGCATTGCTCAGGGCCAGACCCTGATTCGAGCCATCGAACAAGGAACGATGCGTGATCGTCACAGTTTCCGGCAGGCTCGCCTCGTCGACCGCGAAACCGTGATTCTGGCTGGTGATCAGCACGCGACCGGATTCGAGATCCTGCACCGGGTGGTTGGCGCCGTGGTGACCGAACTTCATCTTCGAGGTCTTCCCGCCGGCGGCCAGGCCGAGGATCTGGTGACCGAGACAGATGCCGAACAGGGGAATCTGCTTCTTGATGAAATAGCGGGCGGCGTCGATGGCGTAGTCGCAGGGCTCCGGATCGCCAGGACCATTGGACAGGAACACGCCGTCCGGCTTGCGCCGCATCACGTCGGCAGCGCGGGTCCTCGCAGGCACCACGGTGACGCGACAGCCACGATCCACGAACATCCGCAGGATGTTGGTCTTGACGCCGAAATCGTAGGCCACGACGTGAAAACGGCCGTCACCCGATTCGGCGTCCTCGTTGGTTTCAAGGCGCCACGAGCCGCGATCCCAGACGTAGGCCTTGTCGGTGCTGGCAACCTGTGCCAGATCCTTGCCCTTGAGACCGCCCCAGGCCTGCGCCTTCTTCAGCGCCGCCGATTCGGAAATGCGTCCGCCGGCGACGATGCAGCCGTTCTGGGCACCCTTTTCGCGCAGGATGCGCGTCAGCCGACGCGTGTCGATCCCGGCGATCGCCACCACGTTCTGCTGCTTCAGGTATTCGCTGAAATCCAGGGTCGAACGCCAATTGCTGTGCGGGCGCGGCACTTCGCGCAGCACCAGGCCGGCGACCTGCACACGGCCCGATTCGGCGTCCAGATCATTGCTGCCGACGTTGCCGATGTGCGGATAGGTCAGCGTGACGATCTGTTCGAGGTACGAGGCGTCGGTGAGGATTTCCTGATAGCCGGTCATCGCCGTGTTGAACACGACTTCGCCAACCGTCTGCCCCGTCACACCAATGGAAACGCCTTTGAAAACAGATCCATCGGCAAGTGCGAGTAAGGCCGGTTTAAGCGAGGGCATCGACGCCAGGTCCAATCCAATTTTCAGAGTGTAGATACGACTCGGGGGCCGCAAGACGACCCCCGAGTCCAACCGGGCGCGAATGATAAGCGCGGCGTCCCGGTGCGTAAAGGGAACGTCCCGATGAACCGCCCGATTCCGCCAAAGACCGGGGCCACACTCAGTCGCGTCGCCACTTGTGGAAGCGCTCCAGCCAGCGCAGAGCCCGTTCCGGCTGATGCGCGCGCTTCCAGTTGCCGGCCGCGTACTTGTTGGCTTCCATCAACGTGGGATAGATGTGAATGGTGGACAGCAACTTGTTCAGTCCCAGGCCCTGGCGCATCGCCAGCACGAATTCGGCGATCAGTTCGCCGGCCTGTGCACCGACGATGGTCGCGCCGAGTATCCGGTCCTTGCCCGGCACCGTGAGAACCTTGACGAAGCCGGCCTTTTCACCCTCGGCGATGGCGCGGTCGAGTTCGGACAACTCATAGCGCGTCAGTTCGTATTCGACGTCCTGTTCGCGCGCCTCGCGCTCGTTGAGCCCCACGTGGGCGACTTCCGGCTCGGTGAACGTGGCCCAGGGAATCACCGAATAGTCCACCTTGAACTTGCCGCCGCGCAGGCTCAGCAGCGGTCCGAACAGGCTGTTCACGGCCGTGTACCAGGCCATGTGCGAGGCGGTGTGGGTGAACTGGTAAGGTCCGGCGACATCGCCGCAGGCATAGATGTTGGGGAAATTGGTCTGCAGGAATTCGTTGACCTCCAGGGTGCGTCCGCTGCGCACGCCCAGTTCCTCCAGGCCGAAACCGCTGAGGCGCGCGGCCCGCCCGACGGCCACCAGAATTCGGTCGAACGCCAGGCGCTTTTCGCCGTTGCCGTCCTCGCACACCAGCACCGGCGACTCGTCGCCGGTTTCCACACGCAGCGCCTGGGTGCCGGTCAGCACCTGCACACCCTCGGCCTCGAAGCGCGTGCGCACCCGCTCGGCCACGTCCTCGTCCTCGCGCGGCATCAGTTGCGGCGCCATTTCCACCTGCCACACCTGCGAGCCCAGGCGCGCGAAGGCCTGCGACAGCTCGCAGCCGATCG
The DNA here is from genome assembly GCA_022599775.1 of Gammaproteobacteria bacterium. Lineage (GTDB taxonomy): Bacteria > Pseudomonadota > Gammaproteobacteria > Nevskiales > Nevskiaceae > Banduia. The sequence continues at coordinate 8,805 of JAHZLQ010000067.1, read as the reverse complement.
GGCCGCCGCCGAGCACGATCAGGCGCCCGGGCAGTTCCTCAAGATCCCACAGGTTTTCGGACGTGAGATAGGGCACTGCGTCCAGGCCCGGCAGCGGCGGCACGAACGGCGCGGCGCCGGTCGCCACCACGATATCCCTGGCCGTCAGCCGGCGCCCCTCGACCTCGACCGTCCACGGATCGACGATGCGCGCTTCGCCGCGCACGCAGTCCACGCCCATTTCGGTATAGCGTTCCACCGAGTCATGCGGCTCGATCTCGCGCACCACCGCGTGCACGCGCTGCATGACGGCCTTGAAATCGACCTGGCCAGTAACCTCGCGAAACCCGTAATTCGCCCCTTCCTTGAGTTGCGCCGCATAACGTGAGGAGCGGATCAGCGCCTTGGACGGCACGCAGCCGGTATTGAGGCAGTCCCCGCCCATGCGGTCGCGTTCGATCAGCGTCACCTTCGCCCGCACGGCGGCGGCGATGAACACCGCCACCAAACCTGCCGAACCGGCACCGATGACGATCAGATTGCGGTCGAAGGTCTTGGGCTTGCGGTAGCCGCGATAAACGCGCCGGGCACGCATCGCATCGCTGATCTTGCGTGCGATCAAGGGAAACACGCCGAGCAACACGAAGGCACCGATCAGGCCCGGCGAGAGAATCCCGGACAGCGATTCGATCTGCGCGATCTGCGTGCCCGCGTTCACGTAGACCAGGGTGCCGGCGAACATGCCGACCTGGCTGACCCAATAGAAGCTCCGGGTCTTCATCGGCGTCAGGCCGAACAGCAGGTTGATCAGAAAGAACGGAAACACCGGCACCAGGCGCAGCGTGAACAGGTAGAACGCCCCGTCGCGCTCCACGCCGGCGTTGATGGTCTTGAGCCGCTTGCCGTAGCGTTGCTGCACCGTGCCGCGCAACAGATAACGCGACACCAGAAACGCCCCGGTGGCGCCGATCGTCGACGCGAACGAAGCGATCAGCACACCCCACCACAAACCGAACACCGCACCGCCGGCCAGGGTCAGAATCGCCGCGCCCGGCAGCGACAGCGCGGTTGCCAGCACATAGATGCCGAAGAACGCAAAACTGGACAACAGCGGCTGCGCATCGCGGAAGTCCACCAGCGATGAACGCTGTGCCTGCAAGGCCTTCAGGGACAAAAAGCGATCCAGGTCGAAGGCGAAGAACGCGACCACGGCCGCGATCAGAATGAACAGCAGGATCAGACGCTTCAACATGGGAACAGGCCCAGGGCAAATCCAGATGCTAGTCGCATCCGGGTCTGGGCGCTGTGTCCGTCCTGCTTCGGTGGATGTCTGTCAGTCCGGTCTCGGCATGCAGGCCCACTCTTGCCGGCAACGGTGCGACTGCGTACGATCCCGGCCAGTTTCAGGTGTCCCGCGTCGAATCCTTCGACACGGGGTGAAACGGGAAGCCGGTGCGTGAACCACTTCGGTGGAACCACTATTCCGGCGCTGCCCCCGCAACGGTAAACGAGCGGATGTGACTTGCAGCCACTGTGCTTCGGCATGGGAAGGCGTCACCTCCAAACACTCGTGAGCCCGGAGACCGGCCTGAAACCAGCGAATGGCTCGCGGTGGGCGTGGCCGGTCAAGGTTGGCTGCCGCCGTGCGTGCACCCACCGAGCCCGAAGCCCTGCCCATCCCTGTCGTTCACGGACCACTTGCGCCGTCGCGTGGGGCGATCGGCAGGGAGACTACAAAAATGCAGTATCGATTCAAGGCAGCGAGCTTCGCGCTGTTCATCGCCGGTCCCGTACTGGCCCAGGCTGCCACCGCACCCGATCTGTCCGACAACATCGAACTCGACCCGGTGACGGTCACCGCTACACGAACCGATGCCGTGCTCAGCGATTCGCTGGCGCCGGTCACCGTCATCACCCGAAGCGAGATCGAACGCCTGCAGCCGCAGGACGTGACCGAGCTGTTCGCCGGCCTGCCGGGCATTTCCATCACCAACAACGGCGGCCCCGGCAAAGCCACCTCGATCTTCATGCGCGGCACCGAATCCGATCACCTGCTGGTGCTGATCGACGGCATCAAGGTCGGCTCCGCCACCTCCGGCGGCTTTGCGATCCAGGATCTGCCGGTCGAGCAGATCGAGCGCATCGAAATCGTGCGCGGCCCGCGCTCCAGCCTCTACGGCTCGGAGGCGATCGGCGGCGTCATTCAGATCTTCACGCGCCGCGGCGGTAGCCGCGATGGCCAGCCGGTCGCCAGTTTCGCCGTCGGCGGTGGCAGCCACGACAGCCTGCGCGGCGAACTCGGCATACGCGGCGACGTCGGCCGCGGCGGCTGGTATGCCGCCAGCCTCTCCGGCCGCGACACCGACGGCATCAACACCCGCCCCAGCGTCGGCGAACCGGACAAGGACGGCTACGAGAACGTCGCGGGCTCGCTGCGCGCCGGCTGGCGCTTCGACAACGGCACCGACCTCTCCGCCACCTATCTGCGCGCCGACAGCGAAAATGAATTCGACGGCAGCTATCAGGATTTCTCGGACAATCGCCAACAGGCCTTCGGTGCGGACCTGCGCTTTTCGCCGCTGACGGTCTGGAAAGTCTCGCTGCACGCCGGCCAGAGCCGTGACGAAGCCGACAACTACAAGGCCGACACCTACCTCAGCACCTTCGAAACCCGGCGCAGCTACTACGCCTGGCAGAACGATCTGCGTCTGGCGAGCACCCAGCTGCTGAGCCTGGGCCTGGACTACCAGGACGACGAAGTCGACAGCACCACCGAATACGCCGTGGATTCGCGCGACGACACCGGCGGCTATCTCCAGTACCAGGGCGATTTCGGCCGTCACGAGCTGCAGGCCAGCGTGCGCCACGACGACAACGAGCAATTCGGCAACAACGACACCGGTTCCGTCGCCTGGGGCTTTCACCTGCTGCCGTCGCTGCGCTTCAATGCCAGCTACGGCACCGCCTTCAAGGCGCCGAGCTTCAACGAACTGTATTTCCCCGGCTACGGCAATGCCGACCTCTCGCCGGAAAAATCCAGGAGTGCCGAAATCGGCTTGGGCGGCATGATCGCCAGCATCGACTGGCGGCTCGATGCCTACCGCACCGAGCTGGACGATCTGATCGCCTACGACGCCGCCACGTTCTCGCCCGGCAACGTCGACAAGGCCGTGATCCACGGCGCCGAACTGCAGCTCAGCACGCTGCTGGCCGGCGTGCGCGGCCGCGCCTACCTGAGCTGGATGGACCCGGAAAACCGCGCAGACGGCGCCAATCACGGCAACACCCTGCCGCGCCGCGCCAAACGGACCGCGCGCCTGGACCTGGACTACGACCTCGGTCGCGCCAGCCTCGGCGCCACCGTCAACGCCACCGGCAAGCGCTACGACGACCTCGCCAACAGCACCGAACTCGGCGGCTATACCACCCTGATGCTGCGCATCGGCTGGCAGTTATTGCCGAGCTGGCGGCTGCAGGCCTCCGCCAGCAACGTGTTCGACAAGGACTACGAAACCGCCGCCAGCTACGCCCAGGAAGGCGCCACCTACTACCTGACGCTGCGCTACACGCCGGCGCAGTAGTCGAAGCCAAGGAGGCAACACGATGATCACACCCGAACTCTCGCAACGCTCGCAGCTCGGCGTTTTCGCGCTGCTGGCGGTGTTCATGGCGGCCACGCGCTTTCACCACTTCATCCCGGTGCCGGACGGCTCCTGGGCGATCTTCTTCGTCGGCGGCTTCTATCTGGCCGGCGCCGCGCGCTGGGCCTTCCCGCTGCTGATGATCGAAGCCGTGCTGGTGGATTACTTCGCCATTCACTACGCCGGTGTCAGCGACTTCTGCGTCACCGGCGCGTATGCGTTCCTGATTCCCACGCATGCCGTGCTCTGGTACGGCGGCCACCGGCTGCGCGGCGCGCCAGTGAACTGGCGCGGTCCGCTGCAGCTTGCCGTCTGCGCAGTGATCGCCGTCAGCCTCGCCTACGCCATCTCCAACAGTTCGTTCTACTGGCTGGGCGGGCGCTACGCGCAACCGAATGCGGCGCAGTACCTGGAACGCTTCTTCATGTACTACCCCCATTTTCTCGCCGTCACTCTCGCCTACATCGCCTTCGCTGCCGCCCTGCACTGCAGCCTGGTGCTGGGCCTTCGCCAAAAGGAATCCAGGTCATGAGCTTTCCGAACATTCGCCATCAATGGATCATCGCCGTGCTGCTGGCGGCGCTGATGCTGCTCACGCGCGGCGAGCACTTCGCCAGCGTGCACGCCCTGCCCAGCGCCTCCTGGGCGGTACTGTTCCTGGCCGGCTTCTACCTGCGCCCCTTGTGGGCCGTGCCCGCGCTTTTCGCGCTCGGTTCGCTGATCGATCTCGGCTCGCTGGCCGCGGGCACGATCAGCGATTGGTGCCTGTCGCCGGCCTACTGGGCGCTGCTGCTGGCCTACACCGCGCTGTGGGGCGGCGGCCGCCTGCTGCGCCGCCATAGCCACGGACGCGCCGCCGATCTATTGGTTCTGGCCCTGGCCCTCGCCGGCTCGGCCTTGCTCGGCTACCTCTGCTCCGGCGGCGGCTTCTACTTCTTCTCGGGCCGCTATGAAGACGCCAGCCTCATCGGCTTCGGCGAACGTATCCTGCGTTACTACCCCGGCAAGCTCGCCCATCTGTCCGCCTACGTCGGGCTGGCCGCGCTCATCGAGCTGGCGCTGCGACTCGCCGGAACCCAAGCGCACCGGCAGCACAGCGCCACGCGATGAGCGAAGACACGCTGGAGACGCGCCACCGTGCGCGCATGCAGCGCAAGAAGTCGGTGGTGGATGAACGCATCAATGCCGCGCAGACCGAGCGCGGCGTGCTGCTGGTGCTCACCGGCAACGGCAAGGGCAAGAGCTCCTCGGCCTTCGGCATGGTCGCGCGCAGCCTCGGCCACGGCCTGCGTGTCGGCGTGCTGCAGTTCATCAAGGGCCGCTTCTCCACCGGCGAGGAAGCCTTCTTCCGCCGATTCGACGAGGTCGAATACCATGTCATGGGCGAGGGCTACACTTGGGAAACGCAGGACCGCGAGCGCGACACGCGCGCCGCCCGCGCCGCCTGGGAGATCGCCTGCGACATGTTGCGGCGGCCGGAACTCGATCTGGTCGTACTCGATGAACTGTGCATCGCGCTCAAATACCGCTATCTCGACGTCGACGAAGTCGTGGCGGCCTTGCAGGCGCGCCCGCCGCGCCAGCACGCCGTGGTCACCGGCCGCGCGGCACCGCCGGCGCTGATCGAGGCGGCCGATACCGTCACCGAAATGCAGGTCGTCAAGCACGCCTTCCAGTCCGGGATACGCGCGCAGAAAGGCGTGGAACTGTAATGCCTGCCTGCCGCGCCCTGCTGATATCCGCCCCGGCGTCCGGCCAGGGCAAGACCACCGTCACCGTCGCGCTGGCGCGCCGCGCGCGGCGGCAGGGTCTGCGCGTGCGCGTGTTCAAGACCGGGCCGGACTTCATCGACCCGATGATTCTGCAACAGGCCAGCGGCGCCACCGTGCATCAGCTGGACCTGTGGATGTGCGGCGAAACGCAATGCCGCCGTCTGTTGTTCGAAGCCGCCAACGAGGCCGATCTGCTGCTGATCGAAGGCGTGATGGGCCTATACGACGGCAAGCCGTCGAGCGCGGATCTGGCTCAGCGCTTCGGAATTCCAATACTCGCGGTGATCGACGGCTCCGCCATGGCGCAGACCTTCGGCGCGCTGGCCACGGGGCTGGCGCGCTACCGCGACCATCTGCCGTTTCACGGTGTGCTGGCGAATCGCGTGGGCAGCGCCAGACACACCGAAATGCTGCGCGACAGCCTGCCGCCGGCGCTGCATTTCCTCGGCGCCCTGCCGCGTTCCGCCGAATTCGCCCTGCCGGAACGGCATCTGGGCCTGACTCAGGCCGATGAAATCCAGGATCTCGATGCACGCCTGAACCGCGTCGCGGACGCCCTCGGCGAGCACATCGCCTTCGATGCGATCCAGCCCGTCGAATTCCAGCCTGAGCCCGCGCCGGCGCTCACGCCGCAGTTGGCCGGGCGCCGCATCGCCATCGCCCGCGACGCCGCGTTCTCGTTTGTCTACGCCGCCAATCTGGACACGCTGCGCGCGCTGGGCGCCGTGCTGCGGTTCTTCTCGCCACTGGCGGACAGCAAGCTGCCCGAAGCGGATGCCGTCTACCTTCCGGGCGGCTACCCGGAACTGCACGCCGCCGACATTGCCGCCAATACCGGAATGCGCGAATCCCTGGTTCGCTTCAATGCTGCCGGCAAGCCCATCGTCGCCGAATGCGGCGGCATGATGAGCCTGTTCGAAACCCTGAGCGATGGCGACGGACAGACGCATCGCATGTTCGGCCTGCTGCCGGGCGCCAGCGCCATGCAGTCGCGGCTGCAGGCGCTGGGCCTGCAGGCCGTGGACCTCGGTGACGGCGAACTGCGCGGCCACAGCTTCCACTATTCCAGCCTGGACACGCCGCTGAATCCGATCGCGCGTGCGCACAATCCCAACGGCCGCCATTCCGAAGAAGCCGTCTACCGACGCGGCCGGCTCACGGCCTCTTACGTCCATCTGTACTTCGCCTCCAACCCGGACGCCTGCGCGGCGCTGTTCGCATGAGTCTGGCGCTGAGCATGAGCCTGGCGGTGCTCGTGGATGCGCTGTTGGGTGAACCGCGACGCTGGCATCCGCTGGTCGGATTCGGGCGTTATGCACAAGTATTGGAGCGCAAACTGGCACGACCGCAGGCCGGCGGCCGTGAGCAGATTCTTCGCGGCGCGCTGGCGGCCGTGCTGGCCATCGCCCCGGCGACCATCGCCTGTTTCGCGCTGCGCATGAGCTTCGCAGGCGTCGCCTACATTGGCCTGGCCTTTGACGTCACGGTTCTTTGGCTGGCACTGGGCCAACGCAGCCTGCGCGACCATGCGCTGGCCGTCCGCAACACCCTGCAGCGCGACGATCTGAACGGCGCTCGCAGCGCCGTCGGCCGTATCGTCAGCCGCGACTGCACGCAACTCGACGCCAACGGCGTATCGCGCGCCACCGTCGAATCCGTGCTCGAAAACGGTAGCGACGCCGTGTTCGGCGCCTTGTTCTGGTTTGCCGTCGCCGGCAGCCCCGGCGTGATCGCCTACCGCCTGTGCAACACACTGGACGCGATGTGGGGCTATCGCACACCGCGACATCGGTATTTCGGACGCTGCGCCGCGCGGCTCGATGATCTGATGAACCTCGTCCCGGCACGGCTCACGGCGCTGAGCTATGCGCTGCTGGGCCGCACCGGCACGGCGCTGCGCTGCTGGCATAGCCAGGCGCGGCATTGGGAGTCGCCCAACGCCGGCCCGGTCATGGCCGCCGGCGCCGGAGCCCTCGCCGTACAGCTCGGCGGTGCCGCGCGCTATCACGGCGAACTGCGTTCGCGTCCCATGCTCGGCATCGGTGCGATCCCGCAAGTCGGCGACATCGACCGCAGCCTGCGCCTGGTGCACGGCAGCACGATCCTGTGGCTGCTGTGCATCGGCCTCGCCTCGTTGGCTCTACGTCATGCTTGAGCACGGCGGACGCCTGCAGGTGGCGGCGCGCGAATTCGGCATTCCGGTCGAATCCTGGCTCGATCTTTCCACTGGCATTTCGCCGCATAGCTGGGCCGTGGAACGTGCCTTCGACATTCCGGCGCAAAGCTGGTCGCGACTGCCCGAAGACGAAGACGGACTCGCCGAGGCCGCGCAGGACTACTACGGCGCCGCCGCCCTGCCGGTCGCCGGCTCGCAGGCCGCGATTCAGGCGCTGCCCAGTCTGCGTGCACCGTGCCATGTCGCCGTGCTGGCCCCGACCTACGCCGAGCACGAACAAGCCTGGCGAAGTTCCGGCCACACGGTCGGGACCGTGACGCTCGGAGAACTTGAGGCACGCATCGACAACTTCGACGTCCTCGTCGTCGTCAATCCCAATAACCCGGATGGTCGTTACATCGAACCTTCGCGACTGCTGGACTGGCATGCGCAACTGAGCGCGCGCGGCGGTTGGCTGATTGTCGACGAGGCCTTTGTCGACGCCACACCGGAACGCAGTGTGGTGTGCCCGAACATGCCGGAGGGACTGATCGTGCTGCGTTCGCTGGGCAAGTTCTTCGGGCTTGCCGGCGCGCGCGTGGGCTTCGCGCTGGCGGCGCTCCCTCTGCGCACGGCATTGGCGGAAGCGCTAGGCCCATGGACACTCAGCGGGCCGTCGCGAATCCTGGCAGGCGCAGCATTGCGTGATCGGCCGTGGCAACAAGAGCAGCGTCAGCGGCTGGATCGGGACCGCGCGCGCTTGCGGAATTTGTTGGGTCAATTCGGGCTTGTAGCCGCTGGCGGCACGGCGCTGTTTCAGTGGGTGCCGACGGGCGATGCGGATGCAGTCGCGCTGGCCCTGGGGCGTGCAGGAATACTGGTGCGGCGGTTTGAAGGGCTTGGCTTGCGGTTTGGGCTGCAGGGATTGGACGCTGACTGGCGGCGGTTGGGTTTGGAGTTGGCGGAGTTACGGAGGGCGGTGGCTTGAACGCTTCTCGGACCGTTGGGCTTGAAGCCTCGAGGGTCTACTGGCCCGGTGCCCCCCGGCGCTTCAGAAAGGATCCTAACGGCAACCGAGCCGTAGGGTGGGCAAAGGCCGAAGGCCGTGCCCACGCGGGCAGGGTCGCCACAAACGCGTGGGCACGCTGCGCTTTGCCCACCCTACGGAACTGTCTCGCACCCCGCTGCGCGCGGCACCCCACCCGGCGCTTCCGAAGGGGCCCGAACAGCGAAAGGCCACAGCAAAAGCTCCCCTCTC